>NZ_QSUR01000028.1:0-102063 GCF_003439055.1 Bacteroides sp. OM05-10AA | reverse complement strand
GCGAAAGTAGGAAGAAAACTACTTCGTTTTCCTCCTACTCGATTATGAATTTGATAGAACATGGTACATATAGGTCAGTTGATACAAAAAGAATTATACCGTCAAAATCGGTCTATTACTTGGTTTGCGGAGCAGCTATGTTGTTCTCGAAGTAATATCTATAAAATATTCTCTCATTCTGATGTAAGTACTATGTTACTTTTCAAAATATCAGTGATTCTTCATTGTAACTTTTTTCGGTATTATTCGGAATCTTTAGAGGATATTGAAAAAATGTAAACTTTTTGGGTACACAGTTCTCTTCTTTATTTCACTTATTCTCCTTATCTTGTCACTGTTAATTAAAAACAGATGTACTATGATTGTTCGATCTTGTAATATAAAATGGGACTATTGTATATTAGGGATATATAATGGTTCATATTTAAGATAGTTCGGTGGGGAAATATACAATGAATTGATTGTGAGTAAGTGAACGATATCAATAAATGATATCCTGTTTTACGGTAAATAAATATCAACTACTGATGTATAATCCATATATACTCGGAAAATCTTAAAGTTGATTGTATTAAAGTCAAGTAGAGCTTTTTATAATAAATTATTCAAAGGCTTATTGATTTGACAGTCAATGTGACTTGATTTAAATTTATAATGAACTATTGATAATATGAGATCTAAAATATATTTTTTTATTTACATGTTGTTCTGTAATGCGTGTACTAATCAAATAAATGTATTGGAAAAGAATGAGCATAGTGAAAATTCTAATCCTTTCCCAATAGAGCCTATTCTTATTCTCTCGTCACTAAATTATCAAGATGTGACAATGGGAGAAACAATATCTTTAAACATTGAAACAAATAATGATGACGAAATTGAATCTATTCATGTGCTAATCGTAGAATCGGGAAAGCCATACGATAATGAAACTGATGTTTATTATCCCAGCGATGATTATTTCACAGGCTATAATTCTTATATAATGCCAGCATTTAAAGCTGGCGAATGGGATTATGTAGCCTATGCTATAACCAAAAGTAATAAAAAAATCTACTCAAACCGAGTCTCTATCAGGGTTATATATCCAGATATTACATTCATTCAAGAAGATAGAGAGTCTCCTTTTATGAGTGAGATGGATGCTGCATGGGATGAAATGCTTGCTTCTTCTAACGCAAAAGACCATTGTCGACGTGAAATGGGGTTTATTATATATATGACTGTATCAGATATAATAGGCGAAGATGTAATTTTTTATGCTGGTGACCTCGTTTATGGCCGAACTAATTGCAGTTGTAGTCTTCCTCCTAATGTAACTGTTACGATTGATGATGAGATTATAATGGGACCTGATTTACCAGGACGTTATGCCATAGCATGGTTTCACACTCATCCGGTCAATGATTGTTGTGGTGGTGGGCGTAATGTTGGCGCATCAAATGAAGATGAGATGGAAGCTGCAAAAAAAGAACTTCCAGGATTAGTGTACGATTATGTTCCAACTTTTGGAGGTATTGTAGATGGGTATACTGATAGGAATGCAGAACATGTCATTTATGTTTTTGGTCCGAAAAGGCGTACTTTCAAATGATACAATCATTATATTATTAACTTATAAACATTTAGGCGTATGAAAAGTTTTTATTTATTAATTCTATTATTATTTATGTCCACGGGGGGAGCATTTGCACAGAAAAGCAAAAAAGTTCAGAAAGACAGTATAAAATATGAAAGGAATAATCGTAAACCTATAGTGCTCATTTTCAGATATCTTACGGCAGATGGTGTGAATAACGAAAATATTGCTGATACATTTATTGTATATAGTCAGGCTGAAGCGGATTCTATAAGAAAAGAACATCAGAAAATGAAAGATGCTGAAGTCGGAATTACGCCGGAGGAAAGAAAAAAGATAAATAAGAATATGCTAATTAGAAGTAAAATACGGATAGAAGAAAAATTGCGTTGCGACACTTTAGAGCAGAAACGTAAGCAATATTATATTAGGAAGTTAAAGAAAGTAAACGATAGATTGAAAGTTATCATGGAAGGAAAAGAATGAGTGTTTTTCCATGTAGTAGTCATGAAAAAGCTTTATTTTTATTTGTTGATGTTGGTGGTTTTATTACCGTTAATATTACAAGCGCAGCCCAAAAGAAATATGGCGGCCGAGAAATATATTCTCCAAGAATTGCAGAAAAGTGCGAGAGCGAGAGGAGATATTTTGCAGATAAACCGTAAACTTAGTAAGGAGGAGAAAAGAGCTCGGGATAAAGTTAGACTGGAAGAGAGCAGGCGGCGAAAGATTATTTTGGATAGTCTGGTGAATGTTCTTCATCCGGAATTGGATATACCGGGTTTGAGGAGAGAATACAAATGGGCTCGAGAAATAGGGCACTCATCGGTTGAGCTGACGAAATCTTCTCTAAATAAAATAAATGCATTGCAAGAACGTTGTTTGCAAGTCATGCTAACTTGTCTTAAAGATTCGGCTGTTCCTGATAACTGGTTTCCATCGATTTCGAGTATTCGATCGGATTTACGGAAAATGCTGGTAAAATCCCAAAATAGGTGGAAAGAAATCCTAAGAGACAGTAGAGTGGTGGAAGTCCGTCGTCAAGTGGAAGATGCCATGCTTGCTGGAGAAAGATTGAACAATTCTGATATGAGAAAGGCATATAAGGCAATAAGTGATTTCTCTAAGGCTGAAAGACGAAAAATACGTGAAGTTCCTCATGATTATGATGTTTATGCCAAATTACATCCTGACTTTAAGTTAGGTTACCATGGCTATACTGACTTGGATGACTTTCAGGAAGACGTAGAGTGCGCTTTGCGTATATATATGAACTATTTAGCACGAAATAGGGAGGTTTTAAAAGATTGATTATATGTACTAAATTCTAATAAAAGATAAAAATTACAATATGGTAATTTTTATCTTTTATTATTGAAGTATTTACAATAGAATAAATTAAAATGTAAACTTTTGGGGTACATAATTTCCTCTTTGATTCCAGTTATTCTCTTTATCTTGTGCCCATTCGTTGTATAAGAGTAGCAGAGTATTGGACGAAATATTATAAAAATAATTGGGACATGAATTTAGTATTATTGAATTTTGTTTGGAGCGGTGTCCTTATAGGAGAAAGCTTTATTCGTTTTTGGTATATAATACCGGCTACCATTGTTATTGAAATGGTAATAATTAAGTTGATGACTTCTCATTTGTGGGGGAAGTCATTACTTATCTCTACAATTGGAAACTTGGTTTCTGGAATTATTGGGACTATTGTTATAGGATGTGCCAGTATATTAATTGATTTTCTGTTTGGTTCGGATTTCTTTCCGACTATGCTCATTACTTGGATTCTGATGTTTGCCGGAAGTTTCGGGCTTGAATACTTGACAGTGAGATGGATCTTTAAAGATAAGAGCCAGGTATTGGTATGGGCGATACTTAGCGGAAATGTTTTGAGCTATTGTTTCATTGTAATTTCTTTACTTGTTAAATATTGGATTAAATAAAAGTTTGAAAGTTATGGGTGTATTTTATCTTATTTCTGTTTTATCCATATTGATAGTGTTTATTGTACCTTGCATTATCGGTATTAGATATATGACAAAAAAACAAATAGCATGGCACATTCAGATTCTTTGGTTATTATTGATTGTATTGACTAGTTACGGTGGGCTTGTAGTTTGTATGCTTTATAATAAAGACATCTGATAGTTCTTTCCTCAAAAAGACTATTTTCTATATAATTGAATGATTTTTGTACGGTTTTGACGCATTTTAGAACCTTTTTATCCTTAAAAGGATACATCTTTGTGACTTGAATAATAACCACGAAAAACTGTATAATTAATGAACTTTAGGAGATTTTCTTTTTGGGTATTAAGCTGTGTGTTCAGTATTTGCATGGCAGGATGTAAATCAGGTAAGAGTAACGGTCAGAGTGAAGTAATTGTTGATAGTGTATGGACAAAGTCAAAGGTTCTTGAGACTATTAAGAAGGTTAATAACTATTGGCAAGAGGAGAATCCGGAACCGGCATTTGCCTTTTGGCATCCGGCAGCTTATCATACGGGAAATATTGCGGCTTATGAGGTGACAGGTAATATAGATTACAAAAAATATTCAGAGGCATGGGCTGAAAAGAATCAATGGAAAGGTGCTACTTCTGATGATAAATCCAAGTGGAAATATAATTATGGTGAAACGATGGAACATGTTCTTTTCGGAGATTGGCAGATTTGTTTTCAGACTTATATAGATTTATATAATATGGATCGGGAACCGGCGGAATATAAAATAGCTCGTGCGAAGGAGGTGATGGAATATGAAATGTCAACTCCTAATAATGACTATTGGTGGTGGGCAGACGGATTGTATATGGTAATGCCGGTGATGACTAAGCTCTATAAGGTTACGGGTAATCAGCAATATTTGGATAAATTGTATGAGTACTTTACGTATGCCAAGAATTTGATGTATGATAAGGAAAGTGCCCTGTTTTATCGGGATGGAAAATATATATATCCGAAACATAAGACTAATCAAGGATTAAAGGATTTTTGGTCGAGAGGTAATGGCTGGGTGTTTGCTGGTTTAGCAAAGGTACTACAAGATTTACCGGAGAATAATGTGCATCGTGCCGAGTATATTGAGATTTATAAAATGATGGCTAAATCATTAGCTGCTGCACAGCAGGAAGAGGGATACTGGACTCGTAGCTTATTAGATCCGGTACAGGCCCCGGGACGTGAAACTAGTGGAACCGCTTTCTTTACTTATGGATATCTTTGGGGGGTGAATAATGGATTTTTGGATAAGGTAATTTATGAACCTGTTATAAAAAAAGGTTGGGAATACCTGACTGAAATAGCTTTGCAACCTAGTGGAAAGATTGGTTATGTACAGCCGATTGGTGAAAGAGCAGACCAACATAAAAATGTAGGACCAGAAACAACTGCTGATTTTGGGGTAGGAGCTTTCTTGTTGGCAGGTTCTGAAATGGTGAAATATCTAAATGATTAGAATTTATTTTTATATTTAAATGTAATGATGAAAAGCAAAAACATCTTGGTCATTATTTTATTGTGCATGTTAAGCACGGTAATTTATGCCAAAAAAGTGAAAGTGGAAAGAAAAATCTGCGACCGTGAATATTGGGTACAGATGGCATATAAAATTGCTGCTCCGGTATTAAGTAATATGAGTAAAGGAGAGTTGAAGAAAAATATGCAGGTAGAAATCAGCCCTACTTGGGATGGAAGGAGCAAAGATGTGACGTATATGGAATGTTTCGGGCGCCTGATGTCCGGTATTGCTCCTTGGCTTTCTTTGCCGGATGATGACACGGAAGAAGGAAAAATGCGTAAGCAATTGCGTGAATGGGCTTTGAAAAGCTACGCACATGCTGTTGATCCGGATAGCCCCGATTATCTTTTATGGAGAAATGAAGGACAGCCTCTAGTAGATGCGGCTTATATTGCCAGTAGTTTTCTTCGTGCTAAAGAGCAACTTTGGGAACCATTGGATGACGTGACAAAACAACGGTATATTAAAGAATTCCAGTTGTTGCGTCGAATTGATCCGCCTTATACTAACTGGTTGCTATTTTCTGCTATGATTGAATCTTTTTTAATGGAAGCCGATGCGCAATATGATTTATTCCGTATTCATACGGCTGTTCGGAAAGCGGAAGAATGGTATGTAGGTGATGGCTGGTATTCGGATGGAGAAACTTTTGCGTTCGATTATTATAATAGCTATGTAATTCAGCCTATGTTTGTACAAGTAATGCAGACTGTGAACGATCATAAGGTAATATTACATGACCGTAGTTTGGAGATGCAAAAGAAGATTGAAGATTTAGCTAAAAAACGTATGCAACGTTTTGGAATGATTTTGGAGCGTTTTATATCTCCTGAAGCGTCCTTCCCTGTATTTGGTCGTTCTATGACTTATCGATTGGGAGTTTTCCAGCCGTTGTCAATGCTCTGCTGGAAAGAAATGTTGCCTGAAGAACTCCCGGAAGGACAAGTTCGTAATGCGTTAACTTGCGTCATGAAACGTTTATTCTCTGTTGACGGGAATTTCAATGAGAAAGGATTTCTGCAATTAGGCTTTGCTGGACATCAGACCGGGCTGGCCGACTGGTATAGTAACAATGGAAGTATGTATATAACATCAGAGGTTTTTCTTCCTTTAGGACTTCCTGCTAATCATTCCTTTTGGACATCGGCTCCTCAAGATTGGACTTCTAAGAAAGCATGGAGCGGTCGTGAGTTTCCGAAAGATCATGCAATTCATTATTAGTAAGGTGCGATGATTAAATTTTGATCTGTACAATAAAATAGATATTTATGAGATTATTGCAATTATTGATAGCAACTACAGTCTGTTTAAGCAGTTGTTCTACTAAAGTTATGAAAGAAGAGATACGTATGGTGGAACTTCAAAATCCGATTATACCCGGATATTTTGCCGATCCGTCTTTGGTGCAGTACAATGGTAAATTTTATATGTATGTGACAGCTGATCCTTGGGGAACTGGTTTTCTTTCCTGTTGGGTATCAGATGATTTCCAAAATTGGACATTTCATACTTTAAATTGGCCGACAAAAGCTGCATGTACTACTTCTCTTTCGGAAGTTAATAAAGTGTGGGCGCCTTCGGTAATCCAAAAAGGGGATACTTTCTATATGTATGTGTCTGTTGGTTCGGAAGTATGGTGTGGAAAAGCAAAACATCCGTTGGGTCCATGGGAGAATATGCTCATGGATAAGCCAATGATTCAGGGGGATTCGACGAAATACTATCATGTGATTGATGCAGAGGCTTTTGTGGATGATGATGGTAAAACATATCTTTATTGGGGATCAGGATGGAACTGGACGAACGGACATTGTTTTGCTGCGGAATTGAATGACGATATGAGTTCTTTTCGTGCAGAACCTGTAGAAGTGACTCCAGCGCATTACTTTGAGGCTCCACTGATGGTGAAACATAATGGTAAATACTATCTGACTTATTCGGAAGGAAAGACGATTGATGAAACATACGAAGTACGTTATGCAATTGGTGATCATCCGCTTGGACCTTTCACGGAAGCTGCAAATAGTCCTATATTGAAAGTTAATGATAGCTTACAAGTGTATGGACCGGGACATCATACTTTATTTTCTTATGCTGGTGAGGATTATATTCTGTATCATCGACATAGGTTACCTTTTGTGAAAGGAACGGCTTATAGGCAGACTTGCATCAGTAAACTGACTTTTGATGAGGCTAATAATGAAATCAATAAAATCATTCCTTATCATACGCAATTATTTCCGGATTTAGCCAAAGAAAAAAGGCTATACATTCAACCGGAAACGATTACCGGAAGTTCTTCTTATGCAGATTATGCTGTGCCTGGAAAACTGACAGATAGAGATTATGGTACACGCTGGGAACCTGCCGACGAAGATAAGGCCCCTGTTTTGACGGTTTTGTTTGATAATATAGTGGCAGTTGATACAATGGAAGTGCGTTTTGAGTACCCTTGGGAAAAATATTTTATGAAGGTTGAAATCTCGTCAGATAATAACGATTGGACTGTTGCTGCTGATTATACTGCTAATGGAATCTTAGGGTCTCCAGTTAATGTGTTGATAGGTAAACAGTGTAAGTTTATAAAATTGTCATTTATGACTTTGGAAAGTAGTGCTAAGCCATCTATTTGGGAGATTATGTTTTATTGATGTGAACTTTGAAAAAATCAGATGTTATTATATATCTTTATTTTGATTATAATTTTGTTAGTTCCTGGGGTAATTGCTGTTTTTTTATGAATAGGAAAGGATTAGCTCTATCAACTCAGATACTGTGGTTATTAATAATATTATCAACGGGGTATATTGGACTTATTACATGTTTATTGTATTATGATGATAGAACTTAAAATAATACTAACTAACCTTTATTATAAACGTCAATCCCGTCAATACTATTAAGAGGTATTGGCGGGATTTTTATAAAGAGTCAAATTGATACTAAAAAGCCATAATTAGGAAATATTGAATGAATATTATCCTATTTTGACCGATTTAAAGACCTTTGTGTAAGAAGAATATTCCATCTTTGCATCAGTTTTCAATAGGTAATAGTTTTAGTTTTTTGGGGTAATTAAATGGGATTGGTTTTCAAATTCGCTATCGGTTTTAATGGAAACATTAACCGGTGGTGAATTTCTAAAGAGATTAATGTATCATGAAAACAATAGAATAGATTGAAAATGAAAAGACCTTTATTGTATTTGCTTATTTTGTTAGTGACTGTATTCAGCACTTCCTGTACTCAATCTTCAAAAGGAACATTTGAGGTGGGTGACAAGACTTTCTTGCTTAATGGAGAGCCGTTTGTCGTAAAAGCGGCAGAGATTCATTATCCTCGTATTCCAAAGGAATATTGGGAACATCGTATTAAGATGTCTAAGGCGTTGGGTATGAATACCATTTGTCTTTATGTTTTTTGGAACTTCCATGAACCGGAAGAAGGAAAATATGATTTTACCGGACAAAAGGATATTGCAGCATTTTGTCGTCTTGCACAGAAGAATGGTATGTACGTCATTGTGCGTCCTGGTCCTTATGTGTGTGCAGAGTGGGAGATGGGCGGATTGCCTTGGTGGTTACTGAAAAAGAAAGATATTAAGCTCCGTGAACAGGATCCGTATTATATGGAGCGTGTGAAATTGTTTATGAATGAAGTTGGTAAACAACTTGCTGATCTTCAGATTAGCAAAGGTGGAAATATAATTATGGTACAAGTAGAAAATGAATATGGCTCATTTGGTATTGACAAGCCTTATATTTCTGCTATCCGTGATCTTGTGAAGCAAGCGGGATTCACAGGGGTACCTTTATTCCAGTGTGACTGGAATTCTAATTTTGAGAACAATGCTTTGGATGATCTTCTTTGGACTGTCAATTTTGGTACGGGAGCCAATATAGATCAGCAGTTTGAACGTTTGAAAGAGCTTCGTCCTGATACTCCATTGATGTGTAGTGAGTTCTGGTCCGGATGGTTCGATCATTGGGGAGCGAAGCATGAGACACGCAGTGCGGAGGATTTGGTAAAAGGAATGAAAGATATGCTCGATCGTAATATTTCATTTAGTTTATATATGACTCATGGAGGTACTAGTTTCGGACATTGGGGAGGAGCAAACTTCCCGAACTTCTCTCCGACATGTACGTCTTATGATTATGATGCACCTATCAATGAATCAGGAAAAGTCACTCCCAAATATTTTGAAGTACGTAAATTGTTAAGTAACTATTTACCTGAAGGCGAATCGTTGCCGGAAATCCCGGATTCTATTCCAACGATTACTGTTCCTTCATTTAAGTTAGATGAAGTGGCGATACTGTTTGATAATCTGCCGGAGCCAAAAATCAGTGAAAATATTCAGTCAATGGAAGCGTTTGATCAGGGTTGGGGAAGTATTCTATATCGAACTACACTTCCGGCATCTAACGAAGAGCAAGTTCTGACAATTACAGAGGCTCATGACTGGGCACAGGTTTTCCTTGATGGCAGGAAATTGGCGACATTAAGTCGTTTGAAAGGGGAAGGGACTGTTATTCTTCCACCTGTGAAAGAAGGAGCCCAATTGGATATTCTGGTAGAAGCGATGGGCCGTATGAATTTCGGTAAAGGTATTTATGATTGGAAAGGTATTACTGAAAAGGTGGAAATTCAATCGGACGGTGCTGCTACTTCATTGAAGAATTGGAAAGTTTATAATATCCCGGTTGATTATGCTTTTGCAAAGAATAAGAAATTTGTGAAACAAGATAATCCGAAAAAAGACCCTGCGTATTATCGTGGAACATTTGCGCTGGATAAAACCGGTGATACTTTCCTGGATATGACTAACTGGAGTAAAGGGATGGTCTGGGTGAATGGTTATGCTATTGGACGTTACTGGGAAATAGGACCACAACAAACCTTATATGTGCCGGGATGTTGGTTGAAGAAAGGTGAGAACGAAGTGATTATATTGGATATGGCTGGACCTGTACAACCGGAAACGGCAGGCTTGCAACAACCTATTCTCGATAATTTACGCGTTCATGGTGCTGCCTATGCACATCGTAAAGTAGGTGAGAACTTGGACTTGAGCGGAGAAACGCCCGTTTATAAAGGTTCTTTCAAGGCGGGTAATGGTTGGCAACATGTGAAGTTTGGAAAAGAGGTGGAAACACGTTTCTTCTGTCTGGAAGCATTGAATGCACATGATGGGAAAGATTTTGCAGCCATTGCGGAATTGGAGTTACTGGGAGCTGATGGCAAGCCCTTGTCACGCCAACATTGGAAAGTTGTTTATGCAGATAGTGAGGAAACGGAAGAAGCGAATAATATTGCAACGAATGTGTTCGACTTGCAGGAATCTACCTTTTGGCACACAAGCTATTCTTCGGCTGCCAAACATAAATTCCCGCATCAGATTGTGATTAATCTCGGTGAAGATAAGGTAGTAACCGGATTTTCATATTTGCCGAGAGCAGAAGCCGGTAAGACAGGCATGATTAAAGATTATCGGGTATATCTGAAAATGACACCCTTTAAAATCTAAAGGGAATAATAAGATAATTGTATGTCTATGATGTACACTGAAGACATTTAAGTCATAAGGTTAATTATTAAGTTTGTTCATTAAGTTATAGAGAAGTAAAAGAATAACTTTCACGTGAGTGACGGTTTTTCTTTTACTTCTCTTTTTTATAATAGTTGCAATCATAAAGTGGGTTATTTTTGTTCTTTCTCTTAATTTATTGTATAATCTAAAATAACTAATGATGCAAAAAATGAATAAGAATGGATTTAACCAATGTGCCGGAGCGTACATTGAGCGTTTGCGAAAAGAAGGGAGATATTCTACTGCTCATGTTTACAAGAATGCCCTTTTTTCTTTTAGTAAGTTTTGTGGAACAACGAACATATCGTTCAGACAAGTCACGCGGGAATGCTTACGTTGCTATGGGCAGTATCTTTATGAGTCAGGATTGAAGCTCAATACGGTTTCTACCTATATGCGTATGCTGCGTAGCATCTACAATAGGGGAGTGGAAGCGGGAAGAGCTCCTTATGTGCCCCGGTTGTTTCATGACGTCTATACAGGTGTGGATATCCGGCAAAAGAAAGCATTGCCTGTAATCGAATTGCATAAACTTCTGTATGAAGATCCTAAGTCCGAACGCTTGCGCCGTACACAGACGATTGCTGCTCTGATGTTTCAGTTTTGTGGGATGTCATTCGCGGATTTGGCGCATTTAGAGAAATCAGCTTTGGACCAAAATGTGCTTCAATATAACCGTATCAAGACTAAAACGCCTATGAGCCTGGAAATTTTGGATAGTGCAAAGGAGATGATTGATCAGCTTCGAAGCAATAAACCTGCTGTTCCTGATTGTCCCGACTATTTATTCAATATTTTACATGGCGATAAGAAACGGAAAGATGAAAGAGCATATAGGGAATATCAATCTGCTCTTCGGAACTTTAATAATTGTTTGAAGGATTTGGCTAGGGCACTACATTTGAATTCCCCCGTCACTTCATATACTTTCCGACATTCGTGGGCTACTACCGCTAAATATCGCGGAGTTCCGATTGAAATGATTAGTGAATCGTTGGGGCACAAATCTATTAAAACCACACAAATATATCTGAAAGGCTTTGGATTAAGAGAACGTACAGAAGTTAATAGAAGGAATTTATCTTACATTAAAAATTGTAATGTTAGCAGGTGATATATAGGCAAAACTCTAATAATCAATATCTAATTATGTCTGTTACTTCTTAGGTAACGGATTTTAATACGACGCAAAGATAAACAAAAATATAGATAGCAAACAAATATAATCTCATTTTTTTTCGTTTTATCTGATATATATGGCAAGAAAAAATCCGAACATGAAATAATCTTATCTTCATGCCCTATGATTTATATGTCCTGTTAAAAAGAGAATTCCCCCCCTTCGCTAAAGGCCAAAACCCTTCTATTACTGTAATTGTCGATGTTTTTCTCTGCTTTCATTCTAGTTGTTCTCGATTGTGTGTTTACTGTTACCTAAGAAGTAACGGAATTATATAAGGTAAAAATAGTAGATTAATCAATGGCTTGAGGGTATCTCTATTTAAAAGTATAACATACAAATAAAGATGAAACAAACTAAAGCAACTTTTAGGAATAAGTCATTTATTTCATTGAAAGGTAGTATTCTATTTTTGATTCTCATTTTGATGACCTCCAGTTTGGTTCATGCTCAATATTCCATAGGAACAACGGGGCAGTTGATGATACCTACTGCTGAAATGCAAGAGACTGGTACATTTATGGGTGGAGCCAATTTCTTACCCGAACAGCTTACTCCTTCGGTTTTCAGTTTCCCTACCATGAACTATTTTGTAGATATGACTCTTTTTTCTTTTATCGAATTCACTTATCGGATGACATTGCTCAAAATGACAACAGCTACGGGTAGAACCGGTTATCATAATCAAGACCGTTCTAATACGATTCGTATTCGTCCGATAAAGGAAAGTCGTTATTTTCCGGCTGTTGTGGTTGGTGGAGACGATCTCTTGACGGAAAAGAAGACGCCATATTGGGGAGCTTATTATGGTGTATTAACAAAGACTATCGGATTCCGTTCGGGGGATCAATTGGCTGTGACGGCAGGTTGGTATATTCATCAGGGCGATTGCCGGGTATATAATAAGGGGCCTTTCGGAGGTGTCCGCTACACGCCTTCTTTTTGCAAGGAGTTAAAGTTGATGGCTGAATATGATACGCGTGGATGGAATCTGGGTGCTGCCATGCGCTTTTGGAAGCATTTGTCCGTCAATGTGTTTACTCGTGAATTTACATGTGTTTCCGCTGGTCTGCGGTATGAATGTATATTAATACATTAAAATAAAGATGAAAAGGATCGTTAGTATAGCAGCCGTTTTTCTCTGTGGTATTTCTTTGTTGCAGGCACAGCTACTCCGCGTGAGTGATGCCCTGAAAGAATTGAAAATGGAGAATATTTCGGTTGTGGAGAATAAGGACACGATAACTGTCGCTTTTGAGACCTCTACCTATAGAGGCATTTATAATGGAATAGGTATTGCCATAAGCCATTTGGTTGCCATACCGGAAATACCGACTTTGCAGTTGCTTATATTGGATAATGCCTTACCGCAATTATGTATAACTATCCCTGCGGAATTGATTCAAAGATATCAGTCCGGTGAATATGCGTTGGATGAAGTGTATCGTAATATGGCGATGACAACTTCTACCAAAACTGCTGTGCATCGGCTGAAAGGTGTAAAACGGGAAGAAAGTTCTTTCGGTAAGGTAGATCTGGTGGTATATCCCAGTGTGATGTTAGTCAATAATGTAACTTATAAGTTGTATAAAGCGGCTTTGGAATTGCAGCCTGCTTTAGAAATGCAATTATGGAAGGGAGCTTCGCTGCGGATGCAGGTTTCTTTGCCCATTGTGAGTAATGAAGATGGTAAATGGGACTGTGTTCGCTTCGGATTCGTGACTTTACGCCAGGATTTCCGTTTGGCTAACCATTGGAAAGGATACCTTGCTGGCGGTAGTTTTTCTAATGACCGTCAGGGGCTTGCTGCAGGAATCGGCTATTTTTCTGCGAATGGGCGGTGGACAGTAGAAGGTGGCGGAGGAATTACCGGTTCTTCCCATTTCTACGGTAGTGAATGGAAAATGAGTAAGTGGGGAAGAGTTAATGGACAGCTTAGTGTAGGATATTATGTACCGGAAGTGAACACCTTGGTGAAAGTAGAAGGAGCTCGTTTTATTTATGGAGATTATGGAGTGCGTGGAACTCTTTCACGTTATTTCGGTGAATATATTGTAGGCATATATGGTATGTATACAGATGGAGCAACGAATGCGGGATTTAATTTTTCTATTCCGTTACCGGGAAAGAAACGCAAGCGACATGCGCTACGGGTGATGCTTCCCGAATATTTTGCTTTTCAATATGATATGCGTAGTGGAAATGAATATGCCCACCGTTCGTTGGGCGAAAGTTATAGTATAGAACCTAAGTCTGCCGAGAACTCACGTTTCTGGCAGCCGGATTATATCCGTTATTATTTGATTAGAACGAGTGAGAAATGAATCATGATTGATATTTAAACTAGTATTTTTAACAAATTTGAAACATTATGAAAAGTGTAAAATGGTTTTATGTGGGTGCCATGGCGATAGCCTTGGGTGTGTTGTCTTTTGCGACAGTTGCGTGTCATGATGATGATGACGATCCGAAACCGGCAGAAGGGGAAGTCATTGAAAGTCCGAAACCGGTAGTGGAGTACTACATTATGGGTACGGTCACTTCAAAAGGCACAGGAATGAATGGGGTGACTGTGAAAGTAGGAAGTAAAAATTGTACAACGGACTCCAATGGTAAGTTTTCTGTTACAGAAAGTGCTACAGGTACTTATGAAATTACCGTTTCTCATACCGGTTATCTCTCTCAAAAGACTTCTGTGACAATAGCTGACAATGCGGAGAACCGTAGTGTGATAACAGTGGCTTTAGCTCTAACTGGGGAAAGTCCGAAAGAAGAAGTCAAATTGGACGCACAGGAAGCAACTGTTGTGGAAGATAAAAGTACATCAAATACGGATATTCCGGCAACTTCAGACGATTTAGGAAAGGTTGAACCGGCTAAAATTGTAGAAGATGTACCCTTGGCGAAAGTGGCCATAGAGATTCCGGCAGGAGCTATTGAAGCAGAAGGGCAGAATGCAGGAATTGTGAAAGACGGTAAAGTCAATATCAGTGTCACTACGTTTGTTCCTGCTCCCGAAAAGGTTACTACCGAAGTTAAACCTGCTGAAGAAGGCAAGGCTGTAGATAAGAGCATTCCTTTGGCTGCAGCTCATTTTGAACCGACAGGATTAAAATTCAAAGAGGCTGTTAACATATCTATTCCTAACCCTATTCCGGGTATAACTTTCCCGAAGAACAGTATGCAACTGACTTATCAGAATCCGCAATCAGGACAATGGGAAGTGGAGAAAGAATCAGGGCAAAATGTAGAGGTTACTTTGAGTGAAGATGGTAATTATATAGCTCCGGTGAAACACTTTTCCGCTTATGCAATAGAAAACAAAGTGTCTAGCACTATCAGCAAAGAGGAAATTCAGAAAAGCGAAGTACTGGGACAGGCAAGTCGTGATAATAGCGAGAATGCGAAAGCTGTGACAGGTATCGTGTTGAAATATTCTGAAAAAGCTGGTTGGGACTATGTCGGTGGTGTAGATGGAGTGGTTGCGGCTATAAAAAATGCCTTAGGTACCAGTGACCAAACGACAATAAATGCAATGGCAGCTTATCTCAAAACCCGTATGTATTCGTTGATGGGTTCAACATCCGGAATCACTACTACCGAACGTACATATAATACGGTAAATGTGAATGGTTATACTACGATGGATTATGCTTGTTATGCTAAGACTCGTACAACTACATTGACTACAACAGTTATCTATAGCGGGCAGACAAAAACGATATCTATCTCTGCAAAACGCTATACAGGTGCTGACCAGCAATATAAGACGGTAACTTATAATCCGACACATAGTGGTGGTAAAGGTGGTAGTATGTAATTTATTCGACCTACGTATCAATATTTAATTTGATACATATTTCCCATACATATCATTTGTCTGTGAAGATCGTTGATATGATTTTGATGCGATTCATAGAATCGACATGTAATATTTTTTAATAAAGCCCTTTTGAATATGCTTCTTTTTTTCAATAAACCCTTTTAAGCATATTCATAGAGAGTATAGAAGGAGGAGGTCACTGTGAAGCGGTCTCCTCTTTTGCTTTTCGGAAATACTGTATTACATTAGAAATAATATCCTAAATTTACAAAGCAGCTTCCTTTATCCGTCTGATTGGAATATCCTAATGATATTTCCAATGGTCCGAAGATACTATCCATTCCATAGCCGGCACTGATACCGAATAATTGTTTGCCTTTCAATATATCGAAAAAATTACTATCCGTTAGTCCGTAGTTGCCTGTCAACGTGAGATAATGAATGGCTCCCATACGTTGCCTGAATTTTATAGAGGCGATCATAACGGTGTTGTCCATTAATTCCAGATTGGTAACCCCGGCAAAAGGTAATTGCTGGGGAATATAGAAACCGGGGACATCACCGCCAATGGCATTTTGTAGCGGATACGGAAAATCCCTTCCAATCAGGATACGTCCGTAAATGGAAGGAATGACTGCGAAACGGCGGGTTACAGGAATGACGCTTGCCCACGAAGCATTCAGTGCTGAAAATGGAGCGTGTTCGTTGTATTGTGCCATATTATCCGTATAGAGTGAATAGGCGGCTCTGAAGTCACTTCCTTTAGAAGGGAAACGTCCTTTATCATAGGTATTATATTGCACTTGGGCAAAATAACTTAGGAAATGTTCCGATTCTACTTTCAGGTCGGAGATTTCAGGTTTCTTAAACAGGAAATCCTTGTATTTGTAATATTCAAAACGAAGACCGAGTCCGAAACGGAAATTCTTGTACCATACATCAGAGAAACCGAATTCGGCCAGATGATATTTGTAAGTTGTATTATAGGCACGGTCGCCTTCCTCGTAAATATTGATATCGTTGTATTGGAACATATACGAGAAGTTGAAATTACGCTGTTGCATTGGTTCCAGCGTATAGTCTATGCGGACAGCATATCGTTTACCCAACCGACCGGTAAGGGCCAATCGGGAAGGAATACGAGTTTTGAGGTCTGCTGTTGCATTGACCAACAAAGATGCGATCTCTTCTGAATCGAAACGGATGCCCAGATTGATTCTTCTTTCATATTTTTCCTGCAACAGGAAGTTTAGGTGATAACCTTCAGGTGTCTCTTTCAACGTATAACTGGCACTGGAGTAGGACTGACTGCCACGTAACTGATACAGGGCCTGTTCTATTTGTTGAGTGGAAATATCACTGTTTTCTTCCAGTTTACATTTCTTCATCAGCCATTTTTTGTCATCCACTTCTACTCCTGAAAATGAGATGTCTGTCACATAAACGGTGCGTGCATTGGAAAGAGAAGAATAAGGACCGTGTTGTTTCGGAGTGTAGTCTTCGGCTATTCCTATTTTCTTTTTTAAGGCAAGCAACGAACTCCATTGGTCTTTTGCAGCTTCTTCGCCTCTTCGCATCAGCGTATCAATAGCGGCCGGAGTAAAACTGGCGGATGAATATCCATCTACATTGACACGGATATAGGTATCTGTGAGATCTACATTCTTTTCATGGTTAGACTGACAGGTGATATCTACAATTTGCCCCAGAATGTCGGGGACGCTATTGAGCTTGTCGGCTTTCTTGAGAGCATTTTGCACATCTACCCCGATGATAATATCGGCTCCCATTGCTTTCACTACATCCGCCGGATAGTTGTTTACAATACCACCGTCCACTAATACCATGCTGTCTTGTCGTACCGGAGTAAATACACCGGGGATAGCCATACTGGCACGCATGGCAGTTGAGAGTATTCCGTCGTGGAATACGATTTGCTCTCCGTTGACAACATTGGCAGCCACACAGGCAAAAGGAATGGGTAGTTTATTAAAGTCGATGGAGTCATGATACCCCACGGTAAGGTCTGAAAATAGATTAGCCAGATTCTGTCCTTTCATGATTCCTCCGGTAGCGGCATCTTTGGGAGTTTTGGTGAAAGGGATAGAGACTGTATATTTTTCAGATCGCTCACGATCTGTTAATGACATGGCACTTCTTTTGATACGGTCACTCAACAGGAATGTCCAATCTTGCTTCCGTACCATACTGTCCAATTGTTCCGGAGTATAGCCGATGGCATAAAGACCACCTACGATAGCTCCCATACTGGTACCGGCTATATAGTCGATAGGAATTCCGGCTTCTTCGATCACTTTCAGTGCTTTGATGTGTGCCATTCCTTTGGCACCGCCGCCACTTAGAACGACACCTACCTTTTTTCTTTGTTCCTGAGAATGCAAAGAAAAAGGCAATAATAAGCCAATTGATAAAACTAATGTTGAAAAGATTTGTTTTTTCATTAGGACATGGTCTAGTGTTGATGTTTAATATAATACAAATGTAGAGCATAATTTGTTTAGTTGTTGAAATGGGAATTAAAAAAAATGTTCCAAAAGTCGGAAATGTGGATAATTTCTACACAAGACAGTGAATTTCCACACTTTTGCAAAAAGAAGAAGATTTTGTAATGCTTTGATTGTAAGCGAATAATGTCTGCGACGCATTTTTGGTATATGAATTGCATATAAGAGTATAGAACAAACATAAGTTAAATTAAATAATAAGATTCGATATGAGATTATTCTTTTCGAAACATGAGTTGAAACTGAGGAGAAAGAGAACCATTGCTGCTATTATATGTGTGGTAGTTGTGTTGGGTGTGTATTGGATACTGACCCGACCTCAGAAGGCTGCGCCGGAAATGCCGACAGTCATTGTAGAACCGGTAGTGAAAGATGATGTAGAGATATACGGGGAGTATGTAGGGCGTATTCGTGCCCAACAGTTCGTCGAAGTCCGTGCCCGGGTGGAAGGCTATCTGGAAAATATGCTTTTTGCCGAAGGTACATATGTCAATAAGAATCAGGTTTTGTTTGTCATTAATCAGGACCAGTATCGTGCCAAAGCTGATAAGGCTAGGGCGCAGTTGAAAAAAGACGAAGCGCAGGCTTTGAAGGCGGAGCGTGATTTAAAACGTATCCGTCCGTTGTTTGAGCAGAATGCTGCAAGCCAGTTGGATTTGGATAATGCGGAAGCTGCTTATGAAAGTGCCGAGGCAACGGTAGCCATGAGTGAGGCGGATTTGGCACAGGCTGAATTGGAGCTGGGCTATACCATTGTCCGTTCGCCTTTGGCGGGACACATTAGTGAAAGAAATGTGGACTTGGGTACGTTAGTGGGACCTGGGGGAAAATCGTTGCTTGCTACTATTGTGAAGAGTGATACGGTGTTGGTTGATTTTAGTATGACAGCACTCGATTATCTGAAGAGTAAAGAAAGAAATATTAATTTGGGACAGCAGGATTCTACCCGTTCCTGGCAGCCCAATATTACCATTACATTGGCGGATAACACAGTCTATCCATTCAAAGGATACGTGGATTTTGCCGAACCGCAGGTGGATCCTCAAACCGGTACTTTCTCTGTACGTGCAGAAATGCCTAATCCGAAACAAGTATTGTTGCCGGGACAGTTTACAAAGGTGAAATTGTTGCTGGATGTTCGTGAAGGAGCACTCGTTGTTCCGATGAAAGCCGTTACCATCGAGAAGGGAGGAGCTTATATTTATACCATGCGTAAAGATAATGCGGTAGAGAAGCGTTTTATCGAATTAGGACCGGAAGTCGGGAATAATGTGGTGGTAGAAAGAGGATTGGCAGAAGGAGAAATGGTTGTTGTGGAAGGATTCCATAAGTTGACTCCGGGTATGAAAGTACGGGTGAGCCAACCGGATGCAGAGGCCCAGGATAGTATAACTACGACAAAAAATGAAGTGGCCGGGGCGAAAGAAGATGTTACCGGAACGAAGGATAACGCGAAAGGAGAATAAACGATGAAAGTTACTTTTTTTATAGATAGGCCGGTCTTTTCGGCTGTAATCTCCATCGTGATTGTGATTGTCGGCATTATCGGTCTGACGATGCTTCCGGTGGATCAATACCCACAGATTACCCCTCCGGTGGTGAAGATTAGTGCTTCCTATCCGGGTGCGAGTGCACTTACTGTATCACAGGCAGTAGCTACTCCGATTGAGCAGGAAATTAATGGTACTCCGGGGATGCTTTATATGGAATCAAATAGTTCTAACTCCGGAGGTTTTTCGGCAACAGTTACTTTTGATGTATCTGCTGATCCGGATTTGGCAGCTGTTGAGATTCAGAACCGTGTGAAACTGGCAGAATCCCGTTTGCCGGCGGAAGTGATTCAGAATGGTATTTCGGTAGAGAAACAGGCTCCCAGTCAGTTGATGACGCTTTGTCTGACTTCTACTGACCCAAAGTTCGATGAGATTTACTTGAGTAACTTTGCTACTATCAATGTGCTCGATGTGATTCGCCGTATTCCCGGAGTGGGGCGTGTATCCAATATCGGTAGCCGTTATTATGCCATGCAGATATGGGCGCAGCCGGATAAGCTGGCAAACTTCGGACTGACCGTACAGGATTTGCAGAATGCATTGAAAGATCAGAATCGTGAATCGGCAGCGGGGGTGCTGGGACAACAGCCCGTACAGGGATTGGATATTACAATTCCTATCACGACACAGGGACGTCTATCCTCTGTAGGACAATTTGAAGATATCGTAGTGCGTGCCAATGCGAATGGTTCTATCATTCGATTGAAAGATGTGGCACGTGTATCGCTGGAAGCTTCTTCCTATAATACAGAGAGTGGCATCAACGGTGAGAATGCTGCCGTACTTGGTATTTATATGTTACCGGGTGCCAATGCGATGGAAGTGGCCGAGAGAGTAAAAGAGGCGATGGATGAGATTAGCAAGAACTTCCCGGAGGGATTGAGCTATGAGATTCCGTTCGATATGACGACTTATATTTCCGAATCTATCCATGAAGTATACAAGACGTTGTTTGAAGCATTGGTATTGGTGGTTTTGGTGGTTTATTTATCCTTGCAGAGCTGGCGTGCAACGTTGATTCCGGTAGTGGCGGTGCCTATTTCATTGATCGGTACTTTCGGATTCATGTTGATTTTCGGTTTCTCACTGAATATCCTGACATTGCTCGGGTTGATCCTTGCCATCGGTATTGTGGTGGATGATGCGATTGTGGTGGTGGAAGGTGTAGAACATATCATGGAAACGGAGCACCTAAGTCCTTATGAAGCTACGAAAAAAGCGATGAACGGACTTTCCAGTGCTTTGATTGCCACTTCACTGGTATTAGCGGCTGTGTTCGTCCCGGTTAGCTTTTTAAGTGGGATTACAGGACAGTTGTATCGCCAGTTTACGGTGACAATTGTAGTGTCCGTACTTATTTCTACGGTAGTGGCTCTGACATTGAGTCCGGTGATGTGTTCGCTGATTCTGAAACCGGATAGCGGGAAGAAAAAGAATATCGTTTTCCGGAAGATTAATGAATGGCTGGGTATCGGTAGTAATAAGTATGTGGCTGCCGTAACTCGTACAATTAAGCATCCTCGTCGAGTTTTGAGTGCTTTTGGTATGGTGTTGATTGCTATCATGTTGATTCATCGTATTATTCCGACCAGTTTCTTACCTGTAGAAGATCAGGGATATTTCAAGATTGAATTAGAACTGCCGGAAGGAGCTACTCTGGAACGTACCCGTATCGTGACAGAGCGTGCCATTGCTTATCTGGAAAAGAACCCGTACATTGAGTATATACAGAATGTAACGGGAAGTAGTCCGCGTGTCGGAAGTAACCAGGGACGTGCTGAACTGACGGTGATCCTGAAACCTTGGGAGGAACGGAAGAGTACCACTATTGAGAAGATCATGCATACGGTAGAGAAACATCTTGAGGAATATCCGGAATGTAAAGTCTATCTGTCCACCCCTCCAGTTATTCCGGGGCTCGGTAGTTCGGGAGGTTTTGAGATGCAGCTGGAAGCTCGTGGAGAAGCCACTTTTGATAATTTGGTAGACGCGGCAGATACATTAATGTATTATGCTTCCAAACGGAAAGAACTGGCTGGCTTGTCATCTTCTTTGCAGTCGGAAATCCCACAACTCTATTTTGATGTGGATCGAGACAAAGTGAAGATGCTGGGTGTGCCTTTGGCTGATGTGTTTTCTACCATGAAGGCTTATACCGGTTCGGTGTATGTGAACGACTTTAATATGTTCAACCGTATATATAAGGTTTATATTCAGGCGGAAGCTCCTTACCGGGAACATAAAGACAATATTAATTTATTTTTCGTAAAAGCCTCTAATGGAGCGATGGTACCGTTGACTTCTCTGGGAAATGCATCATATACCACAGGACCGGGAAGTATCAAACGTTTCAATATGTTTACTACGGCTGTTATTCGTGGAGCAGCTGCGCAAGGATATAGTTCCGGACAGGCGATGGAGATCATGGAACAGATTGCCCGTGATCATCTCCCCGATAATATCGGTCTGGAATGGAGCGGCCTTTCCTATCAGGAGAAGCAGGCGGGAGGTCAGACAGGTATGGTGATGGCACTGGTATTCTTGTTCGTTTTTCTTTTCCTTGCGGCACAATACGAAAGTTGGACAGTGCCTATTGCCGTGTTGCTTTCTTTACCTGTGGCAGCTTTGGGAGCCTATTTGGGAGTCTGGGTTTGCGGATTGGAAAACGATGTCTATTTCCAGATTGGCTTGGTTATGTTGGTCGGACTTGCCGCTAAGAATGCAATTTTGATTGTAGAGTTCGCAAAGGTGCAGGTAGATAAAGGTGAAGACTTGGTGCAATCGGCCATATACGCAGCCAAATTGCGTTTCCGTCCGATTCTGATGACCTCTCTTGCCTTTGTGCTCGGTATGCTTCCGATGGTAGTGGCAAGTGGTCCGGGTTCGGCAAGCCGGCAGGCAATCGGTACAGGTGTATTTTTCGGAATGATATTTGCCATCGTATTTGGTATCATTCTTGTGCCGTTCTTCTTTGTGATGGTGTATAAAACAAAGTCGAAAATCTTAAAACATAAGAAATAATGAAACGAAAGAAACTATATATTGCTATCCTGTTACTTGCCGGAGTACTGACTTCCTGCAAGGTAGGGAAAAGCTATGTCCGTCCTGATCTTCATTTACCCGACAGCTTGGAAAGATCACAGGATTCGGTCAGCTTCGGTGACCAGGACTGGAGGGATATTTATACGGATGCTACATTGAGAAGTCTGATAGAGCGTGCATTGGATCATAATAAAGATATGCTGATTGCTGCTGCCCGTGTGAAAGAAATGGCTGCGCAGAAACGAATTTCTACGGCTGCATTGCTTCCGGATATTAAAGGAAAAGTGACAGGGGAACGCGAACTCGAGAATCATGGAGGAGATGCTTTCAAGAGATCGGATACCTTTGAAGCACAATTCCTCGTTTCGTGGGAAGTCGATCTTTGGGGAAATCTGCGTTGGGCGCGTTCGGCCAGCATTGCTGAGTATCTGCAATCTATTGAAGCACAACGTGCATTGCAGATGACGATTGTGGCTGAAGTGGCACAGGCTTACTATGAACTGGTAGCTTTGGATACAGAGCTTGATATTGTCAAACAGACATTGAAAGCCCGTGAAGAAGGGGTGCGCCTAGCACGTATCCGGTTTGCCGGTGGATTGACTTCCGAGACTTCCTATCGACAGGCACAAGTGGAGTTGGCACGTACGGCCACTCTGGTTCCTGACTTGGAACGTAAAATCTCCCTGAAAGAGAACGATATTGCTTATCTTGCGGGTGAATATCCTAATAAGATAGCCCGTTCCCGTTTGCTTCAGGAGTTTAACTCTCCGGAAACACTTCCTGTTGGGTTGCCGTCTACTTTGTTGGAACGTCGTCCCGACATTCGTCAGGCAGAGCAGAAATTGATTGCTGCCAATGCAAAAGTAGGAGTGGCCTATACGAATATGTTCCCGCGTCTTGCCCTGACAGGTGGTTTCGGTAGTGAAAGTACTTCTTTGTCGGAACTTTTGAAATCTCCCTATGCAGTTATGGAAGGAGCTTTATTAACTCCTATCTTTGGCTGGGGAAAGAACCGTGCGGCATTGAAAGCGAAGAAGGCTGCTTATGAGGCTGAAGTACATAGTTATGAGAAATCCGTACTGGAAGCTTTCAAGGAAACACGTAATGCGATTGTCAACTTCAACAAGATTAAGGAAGTGTACGAACTTCGTGCCAATCTGGAACGTTCGGCCAAGAGCTACATGGACCTGGCACAATTGCAGTACATCAATGGAGTCATCAACTATCTGGATGTGTTGGATGCCCAACGTGGATACTTTGATGCCCAAATCGGATTGAGTAATGCCATTCGTGACGAGTTGATTGCGGTGGTTCAACTTTATAAGGCTCTTGGCGGAGGCTGGGAGCAGAATCCCTAGAATTATATTATAAATTAGCTCGCTGAAGAAAACGTAAAGGCTATCTCCCACGTCGGGAGATAGCCTTAATTTTTCTTTCTTCTTTCTTTTGTCTTAAAAACAACAGAAGAAGAATTTTTATAATTCGGAAAAAAATGCGAAATTTGCAACGCTTTTCAAGTTTGACAAGAAACTTACTAACACCTTTAAATAAAAAATTAAAGAAAATGACTAAAAGTGCATTGCAAATCGCAAGGGCTGCTTACCAGCCCAAACTTCCGAAAGCATTGGCATCAGGAGCTGTTAAGGCTGTAGCAGGTGCTGCTACTCAATCTGTAGCCGATCAGGAAGCTATCAAAGCATTATTCCCAAACACGTATGGAATGCCGTTGATCACATTCGAAGCTGGTGAAGCTGTTGCTCTTCCTGCTATGAACGTAGGTGTAATTCTTTCCGGTGGTCAGGCTCCGGGCGGACACAATGTAATCTCCGGTTTGTTCGATGGTATCAAGAAATTGAACCCGGAAAACAAATTATATGGTTTTATTCTGGGTCCTGGTGGTCTGGTAGATCACAACTATATGGAGCTGACTGCTGATATCATCGACGAATACCGTAATACAGGTGGTTTCGATATCATCGGTTCCGGACGTACGAAATTGGAAGCTGAAAGCCAGTTTGAAAAGGGTTATGAAATCATCAAAGAATTAGGTATCAAGGCACTGGTTATCATTGGTGGTGACGACTCTAACACAAATGCTTGTGTATTGGCTGAATACTATGCTGCTAAGAAGTATGGTGTACAGGTTATCGGTTGCCCGAAAACAATCGACGGTGACTTGAAGAACGATATGATTGAAACTTCTTTCGGTTTCGATACAGCTTGTAAGACTTATGCTGAAGTAATCGGTAACATCCAACGTGACTGTAACTCTGCACGTAAATACTGGCACTTCATCAAATTGATGGGTCGTTCGGCTTCTCACATCGCACTGGAATGTGCTTTGCAGGTACAGCCTAACGTATGTATCGTTTCAGAAGAAGTGGAAGCAAAAGATATGTCTTTGGATGATGTAGTGACTTACATCGCTAAAGTGGTAGCAGACCGTGCAGCACAAGGACACAACTTCGGTACAGTTTTGATTCCGGAAGGATTGGTAGAGTTCATTCCTGCCATGAAACGTCTGATTGCTGAATTGAATGACTTCCTGGCTGCTAATGCTGAAGAATTCGGTCAGATTAAGAAATCTCACCAACGTGATTATATCATCCGCAAACTTTCTCCGGAAAACTCTGCTATTTATGCTAGTCTGCCGGAAGGTGTTGCCCGTCAGTTGACTTTAGATCGTGACCCGCACGGAAACGTTCAGGTATCATTGATCGAAACTGAAAAACTGTTGTCTGAAATGGTAGCTACTAAGTTGGCTGCATGGAAAGAAGAAGGCAAGTATGTTGGTAAATTTGCTGCTCAACACCACTTCTTCGGTTATGAAGGACGTTGTGCTGCTCCGTCAAACTTTGACGCTGACTATTGCTACTCTTTGGGTTACACAGCTTCTATGTTGATTGCTAACGGTAAGACTGGTTATATGTCTTCTGTACGTAACACAACAGCTCCTGCTGCCGAATGGATTGCTGGTGGTGTGCCTATTACCATGATGATGAACATGGAACGTCGTCACGGTGAAATGAAGCCGGTTATTCAGAAAGCACTGGTAAAACTGGATGGTGCTCCTTTCAAAGCATTTGCTTCACAACGCGAACGTTGGGCTATCGAAACGGATTATGTATATCCGGGTCCGATCCAATACTTCGGTCCTACAGAAGTTTGCGACCAGGCAACTAAGACTTTGCAACTGGAACAAGCTAAATAAATACGCTTTAGAGCAGTTGTTAATGTAACTGTTGCAATAACAGCTGCAATGAAGGGTTCTTTCAGGCACGGATTACGCGGATTAACACGGTTTTTTAGTTATTTCTTATAAACCGTGTATTCCGTGTAATCCGTGCCTATCTCTAAAAACATTGATCGTTTAAAGTAAATGCCGCAACGCAACAACCCGATGTCTGCCGTACAGAAGAAAAGAACTGTTTCCACCACTAAAAGAAAGGGAACAACCTCTTCTTCCAAGACTTCCCGTACCTCAAAAAAGGAACAGGTGAAGCATCGAACTGTGATGCCTACCTGGCTTCGTAATATTCTGGCAGTGATAATTGTCGGTTGTTTCTCCGTCGCTTTCTATTATTTCTTTATCCGTCCTTATGCTTATCGATGGAAACCTTGCCATGGCTTAAAGGAATATGGTGTCTGCATCCCTGACGGATATGATATTCATGGTATTGACATTTCTCACTATCAGGGAAAGATTGACTGGAAGAAGCTGTTGCAGAATAAAGAGACAGCTACTCCTTTGCATTTTGTTTTTATGAAGGCAACAGAAGGAGGAGATCATAACGATACCACATTTGAGGCAAATTTTGCCAATGCCCGTAATCATGGATTTATCCGTGGCGCTTATCATTTTTATATTCCAAGCACGGATGCTTTGAAACAGGCGGACTTCTTTATTCGCACGGTAAAACTTGTTTCCGGTGATTTACCTCCCGTACTTGATGTGGAAGTGACCGGGCGGAAGGAAAAAAAGGAATTACAGCAAGGCATCAAACGCTGGCTGGACCGGGTGGAATCTCATTATGGAGTGAAGCCTATTCTTTATACCTCTTATAAATTTAAAACCCGTTATCTGGACGACTCTATCTTCAATGCATACCCTTACTGGATTGCCCATTATTATGTGGACTCTGTGCGGTATCAGGGAAAATGGCACTTTTGGCAACATACGGATGTAGGAAGTGTCCCCGGCATTAAAGAAGACGTAGATTTGAATGTGTTCAATGGCTCGTTAGAGGAACTTAAAAAGCTGACAATTAAGTAACGGGTATTTCTTTTCCCTACAACTTATCTCTTCTTATATTTGTTATAATCGTATTATTACTAAAAAAATACGATTATGAACTTTGATATAGCTATTATTGGTGGTGGTCCGGCCGGGTACACAGCTGCCGAACGGGCAGGGGCCAACGGATTAAAGGCCGTTCTTTTTGAGAAAAAGGCAATGGGTGGAGTATGTCTCAATGAGGGGTGTATTCCTACTAAAACTTTGTTATATTCTGCTAAAATACTGGATAGCATCAAGAGTGCTTCCAAATACGGCGTTTCTGCCGAATCTCCTTCGTTCGATTTATCCAAGATTATGAGCCGTAAAGATAAAACAGTAAAAATGTTGACGGGCGGTGTGAAGATGACTGTGAGTTCTTACGGAGTGACTATTGTAGAAAAGGAAGCTCTGATAGAAGGAGAAAAAGATGGGAAAATACAAATCACTTGTGACGGAGAAACCTATTCCGTGAAATATTTGCTGGTATGTACCGGCTCTGATACAGTGATTCCTCCTATACCGGGACTGTCAGAAATCAGTTATTGGACTTCCAAGGAGGCATTGGAAATAAAGGAACTCCCTAAGACACTGGTCATTATTGGTGGCGGAGTGATCGGGATGGAGTTTGCTTCTTTCTTCAACAGTATGGGCGTGAAAGTACATGTGGTAGAAATGATGCCAGAGATTCTGGGAGCGATGGATAAGGAAACCAGTGGTATGCTTCGTGCCGAATATGCCAAACGGGGAGTCACTTTCTATTTGAATACGAAAGTGGTGGAAGTAAATCCTCATGGAGTTGTGATAGAAAAAGAAGGTAAGACGTCTACTATTGAAGCGGAGAAGATCTTGCTTAGTGTAGGACGTAAGGCAAATCTATCCAAGGTAGGACTGGACAAGCTGAATATAGAACTGCATCGGAATGGAGTGAAAGTAGACGAACATCTGTTGACTTCGCATCCTCGTGTATATGCGTGTGGTGATATTACAGGCTACTCTTTATTGGCGCATACTGCTATCCGTGAAGCAGAAGTCGCCATCAATCATATTTTAGGAGTGGAAGACCGGATGAATTACGATTGTGTTCCGGGAGTCGTTTATACCAACCCTGAAGTGGCGGGAGTGGGAAAGACGGAAGAAGAACTGGTAAAATCAGGAATTCCTTACCGTATTTCGAAATTACCGATGGCTTATTCCGGACGGTTCGTTGCGGAGAATGAACAGGGAAACGGACTCTGTAAGCTGATTCAGGATGAAGATGGGAAGATTATCGGTTGCCACATGTTGGGAAATCCGGCATCAGAACTTATTGTGATAGCAGGTATTGCTATTCAGAGAGGGTACACGGTGGAAGAATTCCAGAAGACTGTGTTTCCACATCCTACGGTTGGAGAGATTTATCACGAAATTATGTTTTAACTCTTATTCCGCTTAATCTATGATTCGATGTATCTATAGTCCGTTTACTGATATTTACTTTCACTTGGCAGCAGAAGAGTATCTGTTGAAGCAGGGAAATGAAAATATTTTCATGCTTTGGCAGGATACTCCTTCTGTGGTAATAGGTAAGCATCAGCGGTTGCGGTCGGAGGTCGATAAGAAATGGGCGGAACAGGAACGAGTGCATATTGCCCGTCGTTTTTCGGGTGGGGGAGCGGTGTATCATGATTTGGGCAATGTCAATCTGACTTTTATAGAAACGGCTCCCCGATTGCCGGAATTTGTTATGTACTTGCAACGGACATTGGATTTCCTGAACTCTATAGGCCTGATGGTAAAAGGAGATGAACGATTGGGAATTTATCTGAATGGATTGAAAATTTCAGGAAGTGCGCAATGCTTGCATAAGAATCGGGTATTGTATCATTGCACTTTATTGTATGATACGGATCTGGCAGCATTGCATAAAGCTTTGAATCCGGAACCGATGGTTGATGATGAAACTTTATCGTCAGTATATGCCGTTCCTTCCGTTCGGAGTGAGGTAACCAATATTCGGAGTCATTTATCGGAGGGAACTGTAACTGATTTTAAAGAGAAGGCTTTTCAGTATTTCAGTGATTCCCAATCTGTCAGTGCTTTTACTGGGAAGGAAATAGAGGCTGTTAATCAGCTCCGGGAAGGGAAATATATTCAGAAAGAGTGGATATATAGTCGTTGATGTCCGGGCTGGCTTTGTCAGCATCCGGTTAAAATTTACTTAACTTAAAACTTTCTATTTCAGCCCGTTGTTGTAATATATCAAGGTTGAATAATAAATTTACTGTCTATGTCAAAATTCGAAATAAAAATGCCTAAGTTGGGCGAGAGTATAACCGAAGGGACAATCGTCTCTTGGTCTGTAAAGGTAGGTGATATGATTCAGGAAGACGATGTGCTTTTTGAAGTGAATACTGCCAAAGTAAGTGCGGAGATCCCTTCTCCCGTAGCGGGAAAAGTGGTGGAGATTTTATATAAGGAGGGTGATACGGTTGCTGTAGGAACAGTAGTCGCTATAATTGATTTGGATGGAGAAGAATCTTCAGGAACGGAGCCGATAAATGTTTCTGAAACATCACTATCGTTAGCAGAAACTGCTAAGAACGAATCAGCGAATACTGCATCGAAACCTGTTGTTGTAGAGGAAGAACGTTGGTACTCTCCTGTTGTGATTCAGTTGGCGCGGGAAGCTAAGATTCCGAAAGAAGAGCTGGATGCTATACAAGGAACCGGTTATGAAGGGCGATTAAGCAAGAAAGATATAAAAGATTATGTTGAAAAGAAGAAAAGAGGAGGTAGTGTTGAACCGAAGCCGGCATCTGTTGTTGCTGCTCCGGCCGCAAGCAAACCATCAGTTGCTGTTTCTTCTGAACAGGCAAGTCCGAAGGTTGCTCCTGTAGCAATGCCTGGAGTCGAAGTAAAAGAGATGGATCGTGTCCGCCGGATTATTGCCGACCACATGGTTATGTCTAAGAAAGTATCTCCTCACGTGACCAATGTAGTAGAAGTAGACGTTACCAAATTGGTACGTTGGCGTGAAAAGAATAAAGACGCTTTCTTCCGTCGCGAAGGAGTGAAACTGACTTATATGCCTGTGATAACGGAAGCCGTGGCAAAAGCATTGGCTGCCTATCCACAGGTGAATGTATCGGTAGATGGATACAATATTCTTTTCAAAAAGCATATTAATGTCGGTATTGCCGTCTCTTTGAATGATGGAAATCTGATTGTTCCTGTGGTGCATGATGCCGATCATCTGAATCTGAACGGGTTGGCTGTTGCCATCGATTCTCTGGCCTTGAAAGCAAGGGATAACAAATTAATGCCGGAAGATATTGATGGGGGTACATTTACGATAACCAATTTTGGTACATTCAAGAGCCTGTTCGGTACGCCAATCATTAATCAGCCGCAAGTAGCTATCTTGGGAGTAGGGTATATTGAGAAGAAACCTGCTGTTGTAGAGACTCCGGAGGGTGATACGATTGCAATCCGGCATAAAATGTACTTGTCTTTGTCTTACGATCATCGGGTAGTAGACGGAATGTTGGGAGGTAACTTCCTGCATTTTATAGCCGACTATCTCGAAAATTGGAAAGGCTGATAACTGATTGTTTCATTCATTAAGAACTTCATTACTCATGAAAAAGAAATATGATATAAAGACTACAGATGTAGAAACCCTGAAAAAGTGGTATCATCTGATGACATTGGGGCGTGCCTTGGACGAAAAGGCACCGTCTTACCTGTTGCAATCTTTGGGTTGGTCTTATCATGCTCCCTATGCAGGACATGATGGTATTCAACTTGCTGTCGGTCAGGTATTCACCCTCGGTGAAGATTTCCTGTTCCCATACTACCGGGATATGTTAACCGTGCTTTCTGCCGGAATGACTCCGGAAGAAATCATTCTGAATGGTATCTCGAAAGCGACAGACCCGGGTAGCGGAGGACGTCACATGTCGAACCATTTCGCCAAACCGGAATGGCACATTGAAAACATTTCCTCTGCTACTGGCACACACGACCTTCACGCAGCAGGTGTGGCCAGAGCAATGGTATATTATGGACATAAAGGCGTGGCTATCACTTCTCACGGAGAGTCGGCTACTTCCGAAGGATTCGTTTACGAAGCTATCAATGGTGCCAGTCTCGAACGTCTTCCGGTGATTTTTGTAATACAAGATAATGGGTATGGTATTTCCGTACCCAAATCGGAACAGACTGCCAACCGTAAAGTGGCCGAGAACTTCTCGGGCTTCAAGAACTTGAAGATTATCTATTGTAACGGAAAGGATGTATTCGATTCGATGAATGCTATGACCGAAGCACGGGAATATGCTATCAGCACCCGTAATCCGGTTATTGTGCAAGCGAATTGTGTCCGGATCGGTTCGCACTCCAATTCAGATAAACACACCTTGTATCGGGATGAGAATGAATTGGAATATGTGAAAGATGCTGATCCCTTGATGAAGTTCCGCCGGATGCTGCTGCGTTATAAACGTCTGACCGAGGAAGAACTGCAACAAATAGAAGCTGATGCAAAGAAAGAATTGTCTGCTGCCAACCGGAAGGCTTTGGCTGCTCCCGATCCCGATCCTAAAAGCATTTATGACTTTGTAATGCCCGAACCTTATCAGCCACAGAAATATAAAGACGGCACACATGAGGCGGAAGGGGAGAAGACTTTTCTGGTCAATGCCATTAATGAAACATTGAAAGCTGAATTCCGCCATAATCCCGATACCTTTATTTGGGGACAGGATGTGGCAAACAGGGAAAAAGGAGGCGTGTTTAATGTAACCAAAGGTATGCAGCAGGAATTCGGCGAAGCCCGTGTATTCAGTGCACCGATTGCGGAAGATTATATTGTAGGCACCGCCAATGGAATGAGTCGCTTTGATCCTAAAATTCATGTGGTGATTGAGGGAGCGGAGTTTGCCGATTATTTCTGGCCTGCCGTAGAACAATATGTGGAGTGTACACATGAGTACTGGCGTAGCAATGGGAAATTTGCTCCGAATATAACTCTGCGTCTGGCTTCCGGTGGCTATATCGGTGGAGGCTTGTATCATTCTCAAAACCTGGAGGGAGCTTTGACCACTTTACCAGGGGCACGTATTGTCTGCCCGTCTTTTGCGGATGATGCTGCCGGATTGCTTCGTACCAGTATGCGATCCAAGGGTTTCACGTTGTTCCTCGAACCGAAAGCATTGTATAATTCGGTAGAAGCGGCGGCAGTAGTGCCGGAAGATTTTGAAGTACCTTTCGGGAAAGCACGTATTCGTCGTGAGGGAACAGATTTGAGCATTATTACCTATGGCAATACCACCCATTTCTGTTTGCACGCAGCAGAGCGATTAGAAAAAGAAGGTGGCTGGAAAGTAGAAGTCATTGATATTCGTTCTTTGATTCCGTTAGATAAAGAGGCGATATTCGAATCGGTCAAGAAAACGAGCAAGGCATTGGTCGTTCATGAAGATAAAGTATTCTCCGGTTTTGGTGCGGAGCTAGCTGCTATGATTAGTGGAGAGATGTTCCGCTATCTTGATGGACCGGTGCAGCGTGTCGGTTCTACTTTTACTCCTGTCGGTTTTAATCCGATTTTGGAAAAGGAAATTCTGCCGGATGAGGCCAAGATATACGAGGCTGCCCGGAAATTATTGGAATATTAAATAGTGTGGATTATGAAAAAGATAGGTTTATTTTATGCTACCAAAGCCGAAAGAACGAGTTGGGTAGCAGAGAAAATACAGAAAGAATTCGGTAAGGAAAAGATAGAGACAGTGCCTATTGAACAGGCCTGGCAAAATGACTTTGAGGCTTATGATTGTTTCATTATCGGTGCTTCAACTTGGTTTGACGGAGAACTTCCTACTTATTGGGATGAACTGTTGCCGGAGTTACGGACAATGAAATTGAAAGGAAAAAAGGTTGCAATCTTCGGCTTGGGAGATCAGATACGTTACCCGGAGAATTTTGCAGATGGCATCGGACTGTTGGCAGAGGTGTTTGAAGAAGATGGAGCTACGTTAGTCGGCTTTACTTCTTCCAGCGGATATACCTTCGAACGTTCTAAGGCATTGCGTGATGGTCAATGGTGCGGTTTGGTTATCGATTTGGATAATCAGTCAGAACAGGCGGAAGAGAAAATAAAAGAATGGTGTAAACAGGTCAAGAAAGAGTTTGAATAATTCCTGATAAGTACTAGAACCGGCGAATAGTGACCGGAATAAAGATTAAAGAGACATACCTTTCCTTTGTATTAAGAGGAAAGATATGTCTTTTTTTATGAGGTAAACGTCCGGTCTTCCGAAATGAATGTCAATGTATATCAATATCACGCTTTAAAGATGAACTTCACTTCTGCCCAGCGGTTCTTCTCTTTATAATGAACATAAGTCAGTCCGTTCTTTTCTGCCTCCTCGCGGATAACAGCAATATCATCTACATAGAATCCACTCATCAACAGTTCGGATCCCGGATGCATACAGGCAACATACTGTTTCATGTCATTCAGTAATATGTTCCGGTTGATATTGGCAATGATAATATCGAAAGGACCTTTTCCGGCCAGTGACGAGGCATCTCCCTGTGAAACAGCAATATCATCTACATGATTCAATTCGATATTTTCGATGGAGTTGCGTACACACCATTCGTCTATATCGATAGCTGTGCAAGGACGTGCACCCCGCATTCGTGCCAGGATGGCGAGAATGGAAGTCCCACAACCCATATCCAGTAGAGATTTATTAGTCAGTTCGCTGTCCAGTAATTCTTCAATAATAAGGCTTGTCGTTTCGTGGTGTCCGGTGCCGAAAGCCATTTGCGGATTGATAACAATATCATATTCCGCTTGGGGAACATCCTGGTGGAAAGTACTGTGAATCACACAGCGATTGCCAATGATGATAGGTTGGAAAAAGTTCTTTTCCCATTCTTCGTTCCAGTCCTTGTCTTCTGCTTCAACATAAGTATAGGTGATTTCTGTATCGGGTAAAGGAAATTCGGCTATGGCATTTTTAATCACAGTCTCGTCGCATAAGTCTTGTTGAATATACGCAGTCAATCCGTCTTTGCTTTCAACAAAACTTTCGAACCCTGCCTCGCCCAATACCGCAGCTAATACATCGTTCACCGTTTCGGTGCAAGGATGTGTCTGGAATGAAAATTCAAAGTATTTCATAATCTTTCTTTTAATCTGAATGATGAAGATGCAAAGATACTCAAAAAACGAATGATTGACGAAGTATTGAGGAGAAGTTTATGATGCTATTGATAAGTTGAATGTTTTCATTTTGATGGAACCATGGTGTTCTTCTTCCGGTATAATAGTGCTAAAATAGGGAAATCCCTATTATCCTTTGGGGAAAATCTCCCTCGAACAAAAAATCTCTTCCTTATCTTTGTAACGTGAATAAGTTTAAGTAATTACATAAACCGAGATGATATGAAAAAGATTGTTTATTTCTTGCTATTTGCCTTGTGCCTCCCGATAGGCTTGATGGCACAAAGCGTTGAGGACGACCTTTACTTCATTCCTTCCAAAGACAAACAGGAGAAGAAAGAAACTCCGGTTAAGAAGGAAACGAAGAAACAGGTGACCAACATCTATACTTCACCGGGTACTACAGTAGTGGTTCAGGACCGTAAGGGAAGAACACGGGATGTGGATGAATATAACCGCCGTTACGATGCACGTGATAATGAATTCGTAATGGATAATGATACCTTATATATAAAAGAAAAATCTAATCCGGATTTGGACGGAGAATGGGTGACAGGTGAATTCAATGGTACACAAGACGACTATGAATATGCTGAACGTATCATCCGTTTCCGCAATCCGCGTTTTGCTATTAGTATCAGCAGCCCGTTGTATTGGGATGTCGTTTACGGTCCGAATTCATGGGACTGGAACGTATATACCGACGGTATGTATGCTTACGCATTCCCGACATTCAGTAATCCACTCTGGTGGGATTGGCGTTATGGCTCTTACGGCTGGGGATGGAACTATGGCTGGGGATGGAATCGTCCTTACTACTCTTGGGGATATTCTCCGGGCTATTGGGGCGGCTGGTATGGCGGCTACTGGGGTGGCTGGTATGGCGGCGGTTATTGGGGACATCACCACCACTGGCACGGTGGTCCTAGCTGGGGCTGGGGCGGAGGTGGAAGACCTTATTACGCCGGACGTAGTGTAATAAATGGAAATAACCGTTCCTATTATTCAGGCTCAAGAAATTATAATTCGACTTCTTATAGAAGAGGAACAGGTTCATCAACTACACGGCCTACTAATTCTTCTGTTGGACAAAGTGTTCGTCGTTCCGGTACCACTACAGGTGCAAATAGCAGAGTAGTAGGAACGCGTGATTATACTCGTAGCAGTAGTAATGGTTCTGTTCGTTCGGGAAGTTCATATTCTCGTAGGAATACGGAAACATATACACGCCCAAGCAGTACACGTAGTTCCGGTACTAGCACACGTAATTCTGGTTCTTCCTATACTAGAAGTAACAGTTCAACGGGAAATTCCAGAACAAGTACTAGTCGCAGTAGCGGTAGTAGCTACTCACGCGGAAGTTCAACTTCTACATCACGAAGCTATACACCTGATAGATCATCATCCCGCTCTTCCAATTCAGGTAGCTATTCAAGAAGTAGTGGAAGTAGCTACTCATCAGGTAGCAGTGGTAGTTATTCTCGCAGTTCTGGTAGCAGTGGCAGTTCTTCACGTAGTAGTGGCGGTGGTAGCTCTTCACGTAGTTCTGGCGGTAGCTATAGAAGATAATTTATAATTTCAAAAGAGATTGATTATGAAAAGTAATAGAATATTAGCGATTTGTATTCTTTTGATAGGTGTAGGATTTCTAAATGCTCAAACAACTATCTATGATGCAAACCGATGGATGGGAAGTGATTTAAATGGAACTGCTCGTTTTGTAGGTATGGGGGGGGCTATGGGAGCCTTGGGTGGAGATATTACCACTATGGGAACCAATCCTGCCGGTATCGGAATTTATCGCAGCAATGATTTTATGGTGTCATTTGGTTTTGATAATACAGGAACAAAAGCTAATGGAGCGAGTCTTGACAAGTTTCATGGTTCATTCGATAATGCCGGATTTGTGTTCTCTACCAAAATAGGAAATACAACAGCGTTGAGATTTGCCAACTTTGGTTTTAATTATCGCAAAATGAAGTCATTTAATAGAAGTATGCTGATGAGTGGAGTATTCAACACTTCTCAAACTGTTCAAATGGCCAACATGGTAAACTTTGATTCATACGGAGGTTTTGATCCATTTACAGAAGCAGCTTTGAGGAGCGATGATGCTTTCCAAAATCCGGAATTGCCTTGGTTGGGTATTATGGGATATAATGCTCATTTAGTGAATCCTGTTTACGGGGAAGTTGATCCTGATAATCCGGATGCAGAACCTCCCTTTGAGGGGTATCTGCCCTATTTTCAGGCAGGAGATGCTGTGAGTCAGTCCTATCGTTCAAAAGAAAGTGGAGGCATCCATTCTTTTGATTTGAATGGTGCGTTGAATTTTTATGATCGTTTTTATGTTGGAGCTACATTAGGACTTTACAGTGTGAACTATGATAGAACCAGCGAATATAATGAAGACTTTACAGACAAGGATGGAAATGGCCATGGAGGATATACCTTAGGAAATGATTTCTGGGTAGATGGTAGTGGAGTTGATTTTAAGCTTGGTTTCATTCTTCGTCCTTTTGAGTCATCTTCGTTCCGTATAGGTGCTGCTGTGCATACTCCGACTTTCTTTAGTTTGAAGGAACGCAATACTGCTTATCTTGCTTTTGATTTAAATGAAGAAACAAAGGACATTACCAGACCTTATGATGCTCGTGGAAATGATACTGAAGGAGAATATGAATATAAATTAGTTACTCCGTGGAAATTCAATGCAAGTATGGGATATACTATCGGTTCTTCCGTCGCATTGGGAGTTGAGTATGAATATTCAGACCGTACTAAAGCTAAAATGAAAGATCCGGACGGATATGAATTAGGTCAGACGGAAGACATTAAAGCGATGATGAAGCCTGTTCATACACTTCGTGTTGGAGCTGAATTTAAGCTAGCACCGGAATTTTCATTCCGTTTGGGATATAATCATATAACTGCTCCTTTGAAATCAGACGCTTTTAAGTATCTTCCTGTAAACTCAATGCGTACTGATACGGAGTTCTCTAATCCGAGTGCTACTAATAATTATACATTCGGTTGTGGTTATCGTGGTGAAAGTTTCTATGTGGATATGGCATATTTGTATAACACTTATAAAGAAACATTCTATGCTTTTGATAGTTTAGAATTACCAGGAACAAAGGTAACCAATAATAATCATAAGGTGGTTCTTACCGTAGGTATGCGCTTCTAATCTAATAAAGAGACAGTTTTCAATTTCAATAATAACTTTTGTGTGTAAAAAATCCCTGGAATGCTGAGTGTCTACAGCGGTTCCGGGGATTTTTATTAGTATCACTTTTATTCTTTTGTTTTATCTGCGTAACGGAGTCCGTTCATCAATAATTCCGCGGCCTCCGTAAAGTCTCATCGTAACAGGACTTCCGGCTTCTATGGTAATATCCTGATCTGCGATGATAGGTTCTTCCTTATCGTCTACAACTACAGAACCAATCTTCTCACCAGCCTTGATTATCTGTGGAATCAAGTTAGTCAGGATACCTTCTGAAATTTTCCGGATACTGATATATTCCGGGGTTGCATTCTTGTCAGCTTCGATTTTACCGTTGAAAAGATCCTGCACACCTTTGTTCTTCAAGAAAAGTTTAACGATTGCTTTACCTTCGTACGGGTTGCCTTTTTCATCAAGTAGAATAACGGGCGCAGTCATTCGTTTGAATGTAAGGGCTACATTGCTAGAACCTTTGCGGGCTTGGGCTGTGCCGAACAAATATTCTAAACCGCCTTTGATGTCACGGTAGCGACTAAAGAGGGATCTAGTCATTACATCACCGGACAATTCGGGATAATGAGCATAGAAAGTTACAGCTTCCGAATCTGTAGCTGTCTCGCTCCAATTTTGGTTATCTACTCCCAAGGTAAAAGGCTGATATTCCTGCTCGGAAACGGACATTGAAATGACGTCTCCGGCTGAAAAACTACTTTTTAAAGGAAGTGACAAGTTACTGCTGCTACGAGTAACAGCGTCAGTGATACTTTCATTGTCGACAGTAGTAAGAAAGTTGATACCTTCTTTACTGGGGGCTTGCAGTTCGTCTTGTTGTTGACAACTGAACAGGCATACTGATGCCATCACAAATAAAAGGCTTTTTCTTTTCATTTGAGGGGTAATTAATAGGTTAATAATAGTGAGAGGTTTTTTTAATATTCTACTCTGTCTTCTTTGGCCGCCCAGGCTTTGAAGGCAGTAAGGGCTTCATTATGCAATAAGATTTCGGAAGGAAGCTTTCTGTCTTCAGGCTTCAGTTCCAGTTCGTCATAGATAAAAGAGTCGTCGAAGCCAATATTCTTGGCATCGGTCTTATTGTTTCCATAGTACATTTTATCCAATCGTGCCCAGTAAATAGCACCGAGACACATGGGACAAGGTTCGCAGGAAGTATAGATTTCGTATCCGCTAAGATTAAAAGTACCGAGTTTGGCAGCTGCGGCACGTATTGCACTCACTTCGGCATGAGCAGTTGGGTCACAAGATGCCGTAACACGATTTACTCCTGTTGCAACTATTTCCCCCTCTTTCGTGGCAATCACAGCACCGAAAGGACCTCCACCATTTTCAACATTTTCTTTGGAAAGCTCGATCGCTTTCCGCATTAAGTCTTCTCTAGTCATGGCACAAAAAATATATTGTTAGTTTCATTTTCCTTTTGCATCTTTTTACAAAGATAGAAAAAACTAACAATATACAATGGAATATCCCTATTAATTTTTTTACAGTATCGGTAAGCTTTGCAAGAAAATGCTCCTTCTTTTTGCTTTTTTTTGGATTATAGTTTACCTAATATCTTGTCCATTACCCAGTTAGTGAGCGTTGCACTTTCCCCGTCGCAGGAACAAACGGACTTACCTAATAAGTGATCGACCACTGCCTGAATAAGAGGTTGTTGCACATGTTCCGGGTTACCGATACAGATTTCTTCCCGTCCTTTTTCGGTATGCAAGCCGATAGGCTCATAAGTAAAGACAGAGAAACAAATCATTCCCTTGTCACCGATAATTTCAATACGATCTTCGCGGGCAGAGTCATGGGCTACGAAACACCAGGAACCGCTACCAACCAATCCGTTATCAAATTGGAAACAGGCGCTTAATGTATCTTCGGCAGGATAAAGTCCACCCCGATTGCTCTTATAACCACTTGCTTCGAGGATGCAACCGAACATATCCTGCAACAAATCAATCTGGTGCGGAGCAAGATCATAGAAGTAACCACCTCCGGCAATGTCAGCCTGCACACGCCAGGGAAGATTCTCGCGATTGTAATCCAAATCGCGTGGCGGTTGGGCAAAACGAATCTGCACATTGATAACATTACCGATAGTCCCGTTCTCTACCAATTCCTTTACTTTCTGGAAATAGGGGAGATAACGGCGATAGTAAGCAACGAAACAGGGAACTCCCGTTTCATTGGATATGCGGTTGATACGCGTACATTCTTCATACGTCACAGCCATTGGTTTCTCAATATAGGCAGGTTTGCCTGCTTTCATGGACATAATGGCATACGTAGCATGTGAAGAAGGAGGAGTGGCAATGTAGATGGCATTTACTTCCGGATCATCGATCAGTTCTTGTGCATCGTCATACCATTTTTTGATTCCTCTCTCTTTGGCATACGCTTTCGCTTTCGCACCGTCACGACTCATCACAGCTACGACTTCCGAATGTTCTACTTTCTGGAAAGCGGGACCACTTTTTGTCTTGGTTACTTCTCCACAACCAATGAAGCCCCATTTGATAATCTTTTCACTCATAATATACTATCCCTATTGTGTTTGTTTTAACAACCCCCAAAGATAAAGCTATTTTTTGTCAAGAGCAACTTTATTGATTATTAACTTAGCAGAGACAGTGGGAAAACAGACATTACGTTTTACTTCAATAGAGGTTCTGTTTTAGCTGAACAGACGGTCTGTTTGGTGAGAACAGAGCCTCTAAAAGATGGCAACGCACACTCTAATTCCGGTAAGAAGCAAGGTGAAGACCACTATACCTCCGGGTGAAGGGCGGGGGAATACCGGAGAAACTGAAATAAAAGCCGGGTTGAGGAATATTTTTCTTCTATAGAGATCATTTTCTCCTTGGTATATAACAAGAAAGGAAGGAATCGCAATTCCCTCCTTTACACGTAGTTTAATTGAAACTACTTTATCATTAACTCTATAAAGATACGACATTCGGAAGCGAAAGTCAAGTCTTTGGGAGTTTATTTTGAGATATAGTATTTCTTATAAATCTTTTGGTACTCCTCTTCCTTTTGGAATTTATCCAGCCATGTATTCAAACTATCGAGTAAGGCGGGGGATTGTTTGCTGACTGCCCATGAGTAGAACTGCGTGAAGCTGATAGCTGTATTGATATCTATTTGCGGCAACGAATCAGCTGCTGCCAGTGCAATGCTTTCGTCGCAAACGGCATAGTCGATGTCTCCGTGCGCTACCATTGATATCAATTGTTCGGAACCGTATTTATCAATCTCCTTGATGTAGATAGTATCTCCGATCTCATTACCTAGATTCTGAATACGCAAAATAGAGGGGGAGCCTTTTACGACATGAAGTGTTCGCTGGGCTAAATCCAGCTGGGTACGGATATAGAGTGAATCATTCTCTCCAATCTCTTTGCGTTGCACCAGCACTTGCTTGTTGAGGAAAATGGGAGAGGTGAGAAGCAGAGAGTCTTTTAACTTGCTGGTGGCTAATATGCCATAAGCAATCACATCATAACGTCCCTCGCTTAATCCTTCCAACCGCTCTTCGAAACTCATAATAGGTGTTATTTTGGCTTTGAGTCCTTTGTCCCGGGCGAATGCCTGTATCAGTTCGTAATGAAAGCCGGAAACGGTGTCACTGTCTACATAAAAACTGATGGAATTATATTCGGTAGCTACACGTATGATACCCTCTTTGGCAATGGAAGCATAATCACGCGGATGTCCCGCAGGTTTTTCCTGCTTACCGCATTGACGGAAAGAGAAGATAAATGCCAATACAATAATCACTGGCACTAAATATCTGAACAGTCTCAATTTGGGGCGTGATACCATAAGTCGTATAGTTTTTGTTAATCATAGAAATTCCATGAAAGACCGAATTTCAGCACACGTGGGTTGATGGGGTAGTGAGGAGACAGAAAGTAATTCGGACTGCTCATGCCCTGATTCACGTGATACATCATTACATAGAAACGTGTACGCTTTAAATGTAAGTTTGCATATACATTCACAATCGGATAACCTCCTATCTGTACCTGGTCGTCTGTCGGTTGCAGGTGGAAATTCTGAATGGCCGGCATATAGGCAGGTGCATTGTATTTGCTGAAATAACGCACGTCGGCTCCCAATTGCACACTAAGTACTTTCTTCGCCAGTTTGAACTGCATATAGAAGTTATGATATAGCGATAGATCAGGCAAAGGAAGTACAGTCTGGTCACTCGATTTCTGCCAAGTCACCTCATTGTCCAGATGGAAGATTCCCAACTTGAAGTCCTGATTAAGACTTGCAGATAGTACCTGTATACTTCCACCATTCTGTTCCGGCATTGCTTCCTGGTTGAAGTAAGTATAGTTCTTGATATTTTCAACTCCTGCTTTCAGGCGTGTCCTCCAACGTGCAATGCTCAATTCCCCCTCAATACGGGTACGGAATTCCTTGTCCATATCGTCGTCCCACATGAAATGCTTGGAGTGATAATGGCGCATATAGAAAGGAGCAAGCTTATTGCTGACTTCACCACGGGCTATAAGACTGACAGTATCTTTCCACAATCGGAAATTCAAGTCGATATCTCCTTTTACATTGAATTGACCGATGGCTTTTCCGCCTAATCCCACTTCACCGATCGCATGGTAATGAAGCACATTTCCTTCACGTTTGGATAATTCGCCTCCAACAAATATTTCATTTTCGTTGTATTTGTCGGGCAACGGATTTCCTTCCATATTCATCAGTGTATACTTACTGATTTTATAGGAAGCGAATGCTGTCAATCCAGCTTTGGCATATTTATTAAAGCCCTCCAATAGAGCAATACCTATGGTATTCTTAATTCCTACGTAGGTGGTACTGTCTCTGGCCGTAGGATTATCCGGATCTAAATAAGTGTTTTGATAATAATTCTTCTCGCGCATATCATCATTCGAGTTGAAGGTATGCCGTGCCCGCTCTACCTGGATGGTGTGTATAAAACTGGTGACAGGTACAAACTCCTGTTTGGCGGGAGTGGTGTCATTTTCGGCCTGTGGTATGTCGCGGCTGAATCCCAGATTATATCGTTGGGTCAGAAAGACATAAAAGTCATGGTTACGGTTGGTCGTTGCACTTAGTTTGGTAGGAATATTAGTTGATTCATATTCTCTTTGGCCTTGCGCCATTTCTTCCGGTGCAGTGATATGCCGGTCGTCCTCAATACCTCCGTTTTCATTTGTTTTCAGGTAGTTATTGCTGTATATAGCCTGCATCTGATATTTGTCGCCGATATAGCTACCGAAAACAGCTGCGTTAAAGTACGCCGTATTCTGATTATTGTAATATCCTCGTCCGTACAAGTAGTCTACATTAAATCCGAAAGCCAGTTTCTTGTTTACATTGACAGAAAAATAAGATTTGAAACGTTCTTCCCCGTTCACTTTATTACCGGCTTTGTGATATGTCAGATTCGTATAAGGTACGTTACTATTGGTAAAGTTAAACTCCGTAGGACGAATGAAGAAACTGGAGAAAGGCTCCATAAAGATAGTCGGTTCCGGGTCACGGCGGTCAAAGAAGATGCGTGACATACGGGGGGAGCCCATATTGGCCAGATAATTGTAATGTCCGGTGAGTCCGTCGGTCAGGTTTGAATTCTGGAAATGATGAAAGGCAGTATCTGCCGGGATGATAGTCCGGTCGCCCAACTGATTCTTGATACGCCACATATACAACTTTGGAGGCAATCCCTGTACTTCGACATTTGCACTATCCAATCTGTCCGGAATCATGGCAGGGTCTACCTGATTTCCGTATTGGTCGTATCCGTTTTCGTCTACTCTCTGGCGACCATTATCGAACTGTGCGTGAACAGTCGTCAAACCTATAACGGAAAGTAATATATATAATAGTAAGATTCGTCTCATAATTGGAGGCAAAGATACTTACTTTAATTGAGAATTGAGAATTGAGAATTGAAAAATATGTTGCATCCTTTACTTGGCGAGCAATTATTTCTTAATTCTCAATTCTCAATTTTTAATTTATTAAACCTCACGGATTAACTCCATCCCTTTCTTGATAGCTTCCTCGTTCATAGGAATCAAGTGGTGGTGGCGTTCCGGCAGGGTTTTCTTCAATCCTTTGATTACATTTTCCAAAGTTACAACCGGACGAAGTTTCAATAAACCGCCAAGTACGATCATGTTGAATGCTTTGGCATTATTCATCTCGTTGGCTGCATCCATTGCGTCAATACGATATACTTTGATATCCTTGCGAGTAGGAGGGTGGATAATTCCGTAACCGTCATAAATCAGGATACCGCCGGGTTTCACTTTGCTTTCGAACTTCTCGAGTGAAGGCTGGTTCAGAATGATGGCAGCATCATATTTACTTAGAATCGGTGAAGATATCTTGTCGTCGCTTACAATAACTGTAACGTTGGCCGTTCCACCTCGTTGTTCAGGACCATAAGCCGGCATCCAGCTCACTTCTTTGCCTTCCATCAGACCGGAATATGCCAGAATCTTACCCATAGACAATACGCCTTGTCCACCGAAGCCTGCTATAATAATTTCTTCTTTCATTGTTCTGTTGACTTTTAGCGTTATTCTTTATCTTTTAAATCACCCAGCGGATAGAATGGGAACATGTGTTCTTCCATCCATTTGTTAGACTTCTCCGGAGTCATCTTCCAGCCTGAACTACAAGTGGAAACGATTTCCACCAGGTTGGAACCTTTACCACTCATGGAATTCTCGAAAGCCTTGCGGATAGCTTTCTTTGCCTTACGGATGGCCGGTACGGATTGTACGGACTGGCGGCTTACGTAAGCCGTTCCCTCCAGTTGGGCTGCGATTTCTGTGATTTTCAATGGATAGCCGTGAAGTTCAACGTCACGTCCGTAAGGACAAGTCGAGCTCTTCATTCCTACCAGTGTGGTCGGGGCCATCTGACCGCCTGTCATACCGTAGATGGCATTGTTGATAAAGATAATCGTGATGTTTTCGCCACGGTTCAAAGCGTGTATGGTTTCGGCTGTACCGATACAAGCCAAGTCACCGTCACCCTGGTAAGTGAATACGAGGCGATCCGGCCACAGGCGCTTTACAGCAGTTGCCACAGCAGGAGCACGTCCGTGTGCAGCTTCCTGCCAGTCAATATCCAAATAGTTATAGGCGAAAACTGCACATCCTACCGGAGAGATTCCCACCGTTTTATCTTCCATACCCATCTCCTCTATTACTTCGGCAATGAGCTTGTGTACCACACCGTGACTGCAGCCCGGACAGTAGTGCATGGCGTTATCGTTCATCAGAGTCGGTTTTTTGTAAACCAGATTCTCGGGTTTGATTATTTCTTCTTTAGTCATAACTTCTTCTCCTTATCTGTTGGTGAACCGTATAAAAAACTCCATCAGCTTGACAAAGATTGCCGCGCCGCATACGTAGATAAACATTTTGAAATCTTCTTTGGCTACAAAATAGATGATGATGGCTGCAACGGCCAATATCATAAAGAGGATATTCAGTACGTTTCTTATTTTATCGGGATTCATCGTTTCGTTATTTGATTATTTTTTCTTCCAGGGCAGTTACAATTTCATCCGGATCGGGCACAATACCACCGAGACGTCCGAAATGTTCTACCTTTATTTTACCGTTAACAGCCAGGCGGACATCTTCAATCATCTGTCCGGCATTCAGTTCCGTAACAAGCATACCTTTTACTTTATCAGCATAAGCGGCAATAGCCTTTGTCGGGAACGGCCACAAAGTAATCGGACGAAGGATACCTACCTTGATACCTTTCTCACGAGCCAGCTCCATGGCTTTCTGACCGATACGCGCCATTGAGCCAAAAGCAATAATCAGATATTCTGCATCTTCGCAGTTTATTTCTTCAAAACGTACTTCGTTTTCTTCGATTTGGCGATACTTAGCCTGGAAGCGGAGGTTGTTGATTTCCATTGCTTCCGGTTTCAGTTCCAGAGAAGTGATGATGTTCGGTTTGCGATCTTTGGCCTTTCCGGTAGCAGCCCACGGGCATTGTTCAATCACTTCCGCTTCCGTGCGGCGTGGCTTTTGTGCAGGAAGAACTACTTTTTCCATCATCTGTCCGATCACACCATCGGCAAGAATAATAGCCGGATTACGGTATTTGAAAGCCAGTTCGAATCCTAATGCCACAAAATCCGCCATTTCCTGTACGGATGCCGGAGCAAGAGCGATTAACTTGTAGTCACCATGTCCGCCGCCTTTCACTGTCTGGAAATAGTCGGCCTGACTCGGTTGGATAGTTCCCAGTCCGGGACCTCCGCGCATCACGTTCACAATCAGACAAGGAAGTTCGGCACCTGCAATGTATGAGATACCTTCCTGTTTCAAGCTCACACCCGGACTTGAAGAGGAGGTCAGTACCATCTTTCCGCTACCTGCACCTCCATATACCATATTGATAGCTGCCACTTCACTTTCTGCCTGGAGTACTACCATGCCGGTTGTTTCCCACGGTTTCAGTTCGGCAAGCGTTTCCAACACTTCCGATTGGGGAGTAATAGGATAACCGAAGTATCCATCCGCACCGCAACGGATCGCTGCATGGGCGATGGCTTCGTTTCCTTTCATTAATACAACTTCTTCTGCCATATTCTTTTCTTTTATTCTACTTTTACTTTATACACTGAAATACATCCGTCCGGACAAACTGTTGCACACGAGCTGCATCCGTTGCAGGTATCTTCTTTTACTTGCCAGGCATAGTTATAGCCTTTCATATTTACCTCTTTATTGAGGGCGATTACATCGAGCGGACATGCCACTACACACAGGTTGCATCCTTTGCAACGCTCCGTGTCGACTACGATTGCTCCTTTGATTTTTGCCATAATCTTTATTTTATTACGTTATCTTTGAGTTCGATTATTGATTAAACATATCTTTGTGGTAGAAATTGAGGATATCTATTACCATCTTTCTGGCCTGAACGGCAGGACTGTCCGGATTGAGTTCGATGGCATACTGGTAATTGTCCAGTGCCCGCTTCCAATCTGCTTTTTTTCGGTAGGCATTTCCCCGTAAATAGTAAAGAGTATCTTTCTCTTTTTCGACAGAAGTGTCCTGGAGAAGCTGGTCCAATTGCTTAATCGCTGTGTCCACATCCCCCTGATTGATAAGCTCTTTTAGGTTGTCTATTTGCTCCATTTCTTTCGTCTTTCGGGATTCTGAAACGCAAAGATAGTTTTTATTTGTGTAAATGGGGCAAATGAGAACGGAAATTTGCAAGGTTTGGGCTTTATTGCATATTCTATGAATATATAGTCAGGATGAAAGAAAAAACGGTTCTCATCTTTTTTGTTTATAACGAGAATATATCTATTTTTGTCGCCACCAACATGATTGGCTGTTTTCTCTGATGATGATTATTAATACACTTTGGCCTTGTAGAATACTGAAATGAAAAATGAACATGTGAATGATATAAATAATTATCAGAAACTGTATATGCAATATGCGCCCATGTTGTTGCGTTTTGCTGGGAAGTTTATTTCTCCTTTTTTTGCAGAAGATATTGTGCAGGATGTATTTCTTAGAATATGGGATAAACAAGTATTTCTGTTATCTGAATCAGAGGTTAAAAATATATTGTTTGTTGCTGTCCGGAATGCCTGTATCGATCATTTGCGTCGTATTAATCTCGAACAGGAGTTTGCCGACAAGCGTGCTATCCAGCTCAAATTAGATGAGTTGAGTTTTTATGACGGTGCTGATGAATTGTTTATGAGGAAAGACTTAATGGCACATGTGATGGCAAAAATAAATGAACTGCCCGAAAAGAGACGTGAAATCTTCCTGTTATCTTATATGGAAGGACTTAAAGCGGCGGAAATTGCCGAGAGATTAAACTTATCCACCAGGACAGTAGAAAACCAATTATACAGAACCTTACTTTTCTTACGAAAAGAGCTTCAGACTGCTTTCGTCTATCTATTCATGTTCGTTTAGTGCTGATTTATTTCTATTCTTCGCAGTCTCGGAAAATAAAATTCAAAAAAAATAAAGAAGTCGGTGAGTAATTCCTGCTGATTGCTCGTTACATATATAAAAACAGGAAAATAATATCTATTTATATATGGAAAGCATGACTTCAGATTTAATAATAGGATTTTTGAAAGGCTCGTTGAATGAGAAAGAGATCAATCAGTTTTATGATTGGGTGAATGAAACGCCTGAAAATAAACAGATCTTTTTTGAGGCAAAGATGGTCTATGACGCTTGCTTGTCTAAAGGAAATAATATTGATATGGATCAGAGCTGGCAGCGGTTACTGGAAAAGAAACAGAAACAGGCTCCGAGGAAAATATACACTCTCTTCCGGAAAGTTCAGGCTTATGCAGCGGTGGCGATGATAGCTGTTGCTTTAACTTCCGTTCTCTTTTGGTGGTTGGGTGATACTTCTTCCGTACCTGTTGCCCGATATGTCAGTGGCGATGGAATCGTAGCCGATAAAGTTGTTTTGCCAGACGGCACAGAAATCAGCATGGGTAGTCAGACTACTTTCCGCTATGATCCGCAATATGGAAAAGAGAAGCGTGTCGTTTATCTGGAAGGAGAAGCATTCTTTAATGTAGCCAAGCAGAAAGACAAGCCTTTTATCGTAGTTGTGAACGGGCAGGAAATAGAAGCTTTAGGGACGAAATTTAATGTTGATGCTTATCCGTCTGATTCCGTGGTAACCACCACATTATTGGAAGGCTCCATTCGCTTGGTTAGTGAAAAGGTAAACACTTTAACCGTTTTAACTCCGAATCAACAATATATATATCACAAAAACAAAGGTTCTTATAAAGTGGCTCAAGTAGATGCGGCTCTTTACACCTTATGGATTTCCGGTTATTACTATTTCCATGAAGAGAATTTGGAGGGTATATTAGCCCGATTGGGAAATATATACGGTGTCAGTTTCCGGATACAGTCTGATAAGTTGAAAGAACGTCGGTTTACCGGAACTTTCTATCGGGGGCAAAGCATCAAAGACATTTTGGACATAATTAATATTTCAATCCCTATTCGATACAGTATTAATAATCGGCAAGTGACGATTCATTGAGCCGTATAATTTAATAAAACATTGTTATGAACAGTAGTTAGCCTTAAAAAAAGAGAAGAAGATTTTGGCGAATCCTCTTCTCTCCGAGAGATGCACGCATCTCCTAAATTAAACTTCCTTCGAACGGAATAGTATTTAATCTTAAAACTTACAAATGTATGAATAAACAGCCTATTGTCTATGGGTTTGCCCTAAAAAGAAGCATAAAAAATACAAAAATAACCTTTGCTGTTTTGTTGTTATTTATTCTGCAGGGTATAGTTGGTAACGTGTATGCGCAGGAAAAGAAAATATCGATATCAGTAAAAAATGAAAAACTCGAGACTGTGTTACGAATGGTAGAAAAACAGGCCAACTATTTGTTTTTCTATGATTCGGACGAAATCAACAAGCAACAACGAATCACAATTAATCAAACGAACAGTTCTTTGAAAGATGTCCTGGATGCGGTTGCAAGTAAGACCAACCTGTCATATACCATTAAAGGACGTCATATCATTCTGGCTAAAAAGCCAAACGTCTCTTCTACAAACAAAGACGGACGCGCAAGCGGTTCGGAAAAGAAGATAACAGGTATCGTAAAAGATGAAACAGACCTTCCTGTGGTGGGGGCTAATGTGATCGTTCCCCGAACAAAAAAGGGAGTGATAACGGATATGAACGGTAATTTCTCTTTGGAAGTAGCAGCAGGGGATGAGGTTGAAATCTCATATCTTGGCTATACGACACAAAAAATAAAAATATCCGCTCAAAACTTTCTGAATGTTGTATTGCGTGAAGATGCGAAGTCATTGAACGAAGTAGTGGTGGTAGGTTACGGATCTGTGAAAAAGTCCGACTTGACTGGTTCTGTCGCTTCTGTCTCCAATACAACTCTGCTTAGAGGTGGAAAAACGAATTCCGCAGGTGCGTTGCAAGGAGAGTTGTCCGGTGTGACCATCACACGTTCGAATAACAAACCGGGTGGAGGCTATGATATAAAGATTCGTGGTATCAACTCTATCACTGCCTCTTCGTCTCCTTTGATTGTCATTGACGGGGTTCCCGGCGGTAATCTGGATTTTGTCAATCCGGACGATATTGAAAAGATTGACGTCCTGAAGGATGCTTCGGCAACGGCTATCTATGGTTCCAGTGGTGCAAACGGTGTAATCATCGTAACGACCAAAAGAGGACAGACTGGTAAGCCGAAAATTTCCTATAACGGTTATGTTGGTGTGAGATCTTATACAAACTTGCCCGACATGATGTCCGGTGACGAATATGTGCAGTTGGCGAGAGAGGCTACCCGTGGCGGAGCTCCCAACTATATTTATAAGAGAGACGAGCAAATTTTTACTGACCCGTCCGAATTGCAGGCAGTGAAAGAAGGTAAGTATTTCGATTGGTTGGACGCTGTGTCCAGTCCTGCCTTTATGACAAACCATAGCTTGTCGGCAATTGGTGGTACGGAAGCTGTGAAATACGGTTTCTCTGGCGGCTATTATTTTGAAGACGGTATGATTCAGCCGCAAGAATATACACGCTACAACTTGCGTTCGGTAATAGATATCACTATTAATAAGCATGTTTCTTTTGGAGGAAGTATGTATGCGGTTCACAGTATTCGTGAAAAAGGTAACTGGGACTTGTTGCGTGATGTGTTCCGTATGCGTCCTACTCAACATCCCAATAGCCTGGTGACAGGTGAGGAGATATGGAAATATTCCGGCAATAATCTTTTCAATCCGTTGGTTACTTCTCAAAACCAGCGCTCGCAAGTGAAGAGCCTCAACCTGCAAAGCAATATTTATCTTAAAATAACACCTATTGAGAATTTGGAACTTACTTCCTCGTTTTCTCCTTATTTTACACAGACTTCCATGGGGGATTATATCGGAGTGTGGACAAAAGCACAGCAGGGAACTGCCAAAGGTGCTAAGGCGAATGCGACGAAAGATAATTCATTGAGTTGGATTTGGGATAACATTGTGAACTATACTTGGAAGAAGTCTGTTCATTCTATTACTGCGACCGGAGTGTTCTCCGCTCAAAAGTATCAGTACGACAGATTGTACGGTGCAAGCAAGGATTTGTCTTTCAATTCACTTTGGTATAACCTGAATGGGGGAGCTATCGAGAGCTTGAGCTCCAATTTCAGTCAGTGGACGATGATGTCTTATGTAGGTAGAATCAACTATGGGTTGATGGATAGATACTTGCTTACAGCCAGCTTGCGTTACGATGGTTCTTCACGTTTGTCCGAAGGAAATAAATGGGCGCTTTTCCCTTCCGCAGCTATTGCGTGGAGAATCACTGAAGAAGATTTTGCCAAGAATCTGGATTGGTTGTCCAACCTGAAACTGCGTTTCAGTTATGGTCAGGCAGGTAATACCAACTCTGTGTCTCCTTATGCATCCGAAGGTACCATTTCGGGGTCTGTATATTATCCGTTCGGAACGTCTACTTCCGTAGGAAATCTTCCTGCTAACATTGCCAATCCGATGCTGACTTGGGAGCGTACTTCAGAATATAACGTAGGTCTTGATTTCGGTTTCTTAAACCAACGAATTTCGGGTAACATTGAGTATTACAATCGTACTACCAATGACCTGTTGATGAAACGTAATATTCCTGTTCATTTGGGTTATTCGTCGGTTACTTCGAATGTAGGTTCCGTAAGAAACAGCGGATTTGAGTTGCAATTGAATACCGCGAATATCGTGACCAAGAACTTTGCCTGGAATACGACCATCAACCTGGCTTACAATAAAAACGAAATCGTAAGTCTGGCTGATGAAGAAGATCTTAGCAATTATTCCATTCATCTGAAAGGCATGAGAGGACGCTATTCTGACAAGCGTTTCATCGGTAAGCCGGTAGATACGAACTGGACTCAAAATACAATTGGCGTATGGCAGTTGGGAGAAGAAGAAGAGGCTGCAAAATATGGTTGTGTACCGGGTAACTTCAAGATTAAAGACTATAACAATGATGGCAAGCTGACGGACGATGACTATATCATCGACGGAAAGAGAACACCGGACTGGACAGGAGGTATGACAAATATGTTCAAAATCTATGATTTCGACTTTTCATTCCACATGTATTTCCAGGCGGGAGCCACACAGTACGACCGTTTCTTTGAGAACTTCGCATTAGAATGGAACAGCCAGAACTTCAACAATCTGCGAACTAATTACTGGACGCCGGAGAATCCTTCGAATACCATGGGACGCCCCTCACAGATGGGGTCCAGAGGTAATATCGCTTATGAAAGAACAGACTTCCTGAAAGTTTCCTATATCACGCTGGGATATACTTTGAACAAGAGACTGATGTCGAAATGGGGACTGGATAATGCCCGTATTTATGTGACTGTACAGAATCCTTTCATTCTTACGAAGTTTAGAGGTCTTGATCCCGAACAGCCTGATCTTACTAACATTGGAGATACGGACGGTATGACTATGAATGCTTTACTTGGTGTTAATATTTCATTTTAAAAAAACAGATCTATGATAAACAAAAGATATTTGAAGTATACGCTTCTGTTATTTACTTTTGGAATGACTGCTTGTTCTGATTTTCTGGACGAAGTGAACCATTCCAGCCAGTCAGCGGACAAATACTATCAGACAAAGGGGGGATATGAGAGTCTGATTGTAGGTTGCTACTCAAACTTGAAAAATATCTATAATACTACTACTTATCAGATATTTACACAACAAGGTACGGATGTCTTCACACAGAATTATCCGACAGAAGTAGCGGCAATGAATCAGTATACCACTACTTATCAGTCAAATAACGGTACTATTTATGCGATGTGGAGTTCTTATTTCAATGCGTTGAATAATGTAAATGCTGCTATCGATCGTTCGAAGAGTGTCATTTTGAAGACAGACGACCCTGATGGAATAGAACCCAGTGCGTTGGCACAGCTTGTGGCTGAAGCCAAAGCGTTGAGAGCTTGGTATTTGTTTGAGATTGTGAGGAACTGGGGACAGGGACCGTTGAAAATCAACGAGTCTAAAGAGCCGAGCTATACTGTCGAGTATTCGAATGGTGCCGCTTTCTACCAGCAGATTTTTACAGATTTGGAAGAAGCCATTAGTGTTCTTCCTTGGCGTCAAACGGGTTCCAACTACGGACGCATGTCCAAAGCTGCTGCGAAGCATATCCGTGCGTTGGTTTATCTGACACGTGGTTATGAAGAGTATGCCGATCCGAAGGATTTTGAAAACGCATTCAAGGATGCTGAAGATGTGTATCTTAATTCCGGACATAAGTTGTTGGACGACTATGCGATGGTTCATCGTCAGTCGAATGAAATAAACGATGAAATTATTTTCCCTATCGGTTTTGCTGACGGAGCTAACTACAACACCAATATCTGGAATCAATGGTATATGATGCCTTATGCTATTGGCGGATGGCTGGGATTGGGCAAAGACAGTTATTATGGTAATGCGAGTATGCATGTGGAGGCGATTCCTACTAAATTTGCTTATATGATGTATGACTGGCAGAAAGACAGACGTCCTTCTGTGACCTTTATGAGTCCTTTGAATGGTAATGCGAGTACTTCCACAGACGGAAAGGATGCAGGCAAGAACTGGTTCCAGTGTACTACTCCTGTAGATGGAGTGTTCGCCAAAGGCGATAAGATTATCTATTTCCCGGTACCTACCGATCCTGAATATAAGTATTGGGCTGAAACGGACAAGAATGGAGTAAGATATAAAGTGTTCAACTATCCGATGGGGGATAATACAAATTGGGCGAATGATGATTACTACAAACACGCTTATCAGACAACGAACGCAACTTCTCGTACCTGTCTTCCTATCTGGAAATTCAAAGATGGAAATGCGGAGTACAGGGAAGACGAATCCGGTTCGGGAACGCGTGATATCTATCTCTTCCGTTTGGCGGAAACTTGTCTGATTGCGGCGGAAGCGGCAGTGATGAATAACAACGATCAGGCTAATGCCGAGAAATATATTAACTACGTTGTTTCCCGTGCAGAAAAACATTCTCCGCAGAGTGGGCTTTCTCGTTATTCCAATGTCACGATAGATAATATTTTGGACGAAAGAGCCAAAGAACTCCTTGGTGAAGGATCACGCTGGAACGACTTGCAGCGCACCGGCAAACTGGCTGAACGTGTGTTGAAGTACAACTGGGATGTTTCCAATATTTATGGCGGAACAATCAAGACTACCTTGACACAAGAGTCGTTTGAGAGTAAGTTTAAATTGCGTCCGATTCCTTTGCAGTGGCTGAACTCTTTGTCCAATGGTCACGAATTGGGTAACAATCCGGGTTGGTAATCGAATGTTGAACCTTTAAAATGATATTCATATGAAAATGAAATATATACTACCGATATTATGCTTGTTGTTTACGTTTGTTTCGTGTCAGGAAGATAATACGCCTCCGCCGCCCAATCCGAATCCCAACTATACGGAAGTGGGACCTTCTATGGAGTTCGTTCATCCCGGTATTCTACATACGACAGCTGCCATTACCCGGATGCAGAACTTTGTGAATGGGAATGTTTCTCCGGCAATAGATTGTTACAGACTGTTGCAGCAGAGTCCTTTGTCTTCGTCTACTTATGAGATTCAAGGTCCTTTCACGGTTATTTCACGTTTCGGACAGAACACTTCGTCGACCAAGACTCCAAGCGAAGAAGATCACGAAGCTGCTTATCTGAACGCTATCATGTGGTGTATTACCCAGAATCCGGCGCACGCTCAAAAGTCGATTGAGATATTGAATGCTTATGCCGGCACATTGCGTGAGATCGATATGAGTGATAATGACGCTCCCCTGTGCGCTGCTTTGCAGGGATTTCTTCTTGCTAATGCCGCTGAACTGATGAGACATACTTATCCTTCGGTATCGGATACGGATGTCAAGTCTTGGGAGAATATGTTCCGTAACGTATTTATTCCGGTATTGAGAAACTTCTTTGCCAAATCTCCTTATGCAAACGGCAATTGGGGAACCGCTGCTATCAAGGCTTTTATGGCGTTCGGTATCTTTTTGGATGACGAAAGTTTCTATAACGAAGCGGTGACGTTTTTCTATGAGGGGCACGACAACGGAAGTTTGACGAACTATATTATGGAGAGCGGACAATGTCAGGAAAGCGGACGTGACCAAAACCACACGATGCTGGGGATAGGACATCTGGCAGAAGCCTGCGAAATTGCTTATAATCAGGGCAACGAGACGCTTTGGAGCGCATCGGAAAACAGACTTATGAAAGGGTATGAGTATACAGCTAAGTATAATCTCGGATACGATGTGCCTTTTGAACCTTTCACGGATGTGACGGGAGTGAGATGGAATAATATCTCTGATGATGATCGAGGAAAGTTCCGGCCTGTATTTGAGATTGCTTACAATCATTACGTAACTCGCAAAGGTCTGGAAATGCCGTATACGCAGCAGGTTATCTCAAGAATCTCTCCGGAAGGGGATGCGATGTGGTGTGACCATCCGGGATATGGCACACTACTGTTCCGTACAGAATCGGGTATGCCGCCGAGCGAAGGAGCTATTGATGCGAAAGGAACCGAATGGAAGGTCGCTACGGCCAATGCAACGACAGCAGCAGACGGAGATAATTTGGTTGTGACACCTGCTTTGCAAAGCAATGGAAAATATAGAGGTGATATAGAGAGAAAGTCAACCTTCCACGTAGGTAATTATCCTATTGTAGCGGTAGTTATAAAAGGTCTTCCGGCGAAGAAAGCGATAACGTTTGACTCTCCCGAATATGGATCTTTAATAAATGATAAAGGTAACCAGCACGGACATGGCACTTATTCTACCGTTGAGAAGGAGTATGGTACCGTTTATTACTGGGATTTGGTGACGGGAGCAAGTTACACGTTAGGTAAGCCGATACCTACGGATCAATCATTCAATATGTCTCTCAAGTTGAAGATTGCTGATCTTGAATATCCGGACGGCGTATCGCCTTATACCGTTAAATGGATGAAATCCTTTAGAAACGAGGCGGAACTGATTAAATATTTGGAAGAAAACTAATCACCTCCCAATTATAAGGTAAAAAATAGGTAAAAAGAGGATAAAGGGAGGGTGTGTCTTGAGTTACTGTAGGCTTTCGATACACCCTCTTGTTATTATATACATCATTAAAATATAGGTAAATGATAAAGAAAAGAATACTCTCTTTGTGGATAGGCTTATGCATTATCTGTATAGCTAATGCGCAAGAGACAGAACTGGCTTACTGTAATCGGCAAATACATAAAACATTAAAAGCGATAGGAACTTCTTCTAAAATTCCGAGATCCATGGATGTTCATAAGTTGCATTGGAATATGGTGAGTGTCGATGATTGGACGAGTGGCTTTTTTCCGGGAGTTTTATGGTATGATTACGAATATAGCCGGGAACCAGAGATAAAAGAAAAAGCCGTTTATTTCACCAGACTGTTAGAGCCTTTATCCCATAAAGTTACCAGTCATGATCTGGGATTCCAGATATTCTGTAGTTATGGCAATGCCTACCGTCTGACAAAGGATAAATATTATAAGGACGTTATTCTCAAAAGTGCGGAAGAACTGTCAAAACTGTATAATCCCCGGGTCGGAACTATTCTGTCATGGCCGTGGAAAGTTGCGGAAAATGGTTGGCCGCACAATACAATCATAGACAATATGATGAATCTGGAATTATTATTCTGGGCGTCAAAGAATGGAGGAGGCAAAAAGTATTATGATATGGCATTGTCGCATGCTCGTGTGACTAAAGAAAATCACTTTCGTCAAGACGGCTCTTGCTATCATGTGGCCGTTTATGATACCATATCCGGCAGGCTTATAAAAGGAATCACTCACCAGGGATATAGTGACCGTTCTATGTGGGCACGTGGACAGGCATGGGCTATTTATGGCTATACGATGGTGTATCGTGAAACCCGTGATAAGGACTTCTTGCGATTTGCAGAAAAGCTGGCCGATCTTTATATCAGTCGTTTGCCGGCCGACCCGATTCCATTCTGGGATTTTGATGCACCAGATATTCCGGTAGCACCCAAAGACGCTTCGGCTGCTGCGGTAACAGCGTCCGCCTTATTGGAACTGTCAACATTGGAAGACGATCCGGAACGATCCGAACGATATTATGCATTAGCAAAAGAAATGCTTCATAGCTTATCTTCAGAGCACTATCAGAGTAGAAAGAAGAACTCTTCCTTTCTATTACATTCTACCGGGCATTATCCTGCCGGGGAAGAAATAGATGCTTCTATCATTTATGCTGATTATTACTATATAGAAGCACTTATGAGGTGGAAGAAAATAGAAGCAAAACAAGCTCTGTCGCAAGAGAATAAATTTATCCATCCGGGTATTCTACATACCCGGGAGAGCCTGGAGCGAATCAGGCATTATGTAGACCAGAAGATAAATCCGGCTTATCAGTCTTATTTATTGTTGCAGGCCGATCCTTGTGCTTCATCCGATTATCAGCTTCAGGGACCTTTTGAGGTTATAGCCCGCTTGGGAGTGAACAGCTATACAAAAAGACCGAGCGAAGATGACCATAAAGCAGCTTATTTGAATGCTCTGATGTGGACGATTACAGGAAAGGAAGCCCATGCCCGCAAATCAATCGAAATATTGAATGCGTATAGCGCTGTATTAAAACTTATTGGCCCCAATGATAATGATGATCCCCTGTGTGCTTCTTTACAAGGAAGTATGTTAGCCAATGCCGCCGAACTTATCAAGTATACGTATGACAAGGTTGAAAAGAAAGATATTGCAAGCTGGGAGCACATGTTGCGTACGGTATTTATTCCGGTTCTGGACACCTTTTTCAAAGCCAAGCCTTATACAAACGGAAACTGGGGAGCCGCTGCAACGAAAGCATATATGGCTTTCGGCATTTTCCTGGATGATGAATCTTTGTATAATCAGGCTGTTGACTTCTACTATAATGGTCACGATAATGGTACAATTAAAAATTATATCAGTGAAAGCGGGCAGTGCCAGGAGAGTGGACGCGATCAGGACCACGTGATGTTCGGATTGGGTAATCTGTCTGAAGTTTGCGAAACAGGTTATAATCAAGGTGATGAAAAGATGTATGCCGCACTTGACAACCGCTTGCTGACCGGCTACGAATATACGGTAAAGTATAATCTGGGAGAATCGGTTCCTTTCAAAGTCTGGACGGATATATCAGGACGTTATTGCGATTGGCAAGTGATTTCGGAGAAAGAACGAGGAGCCTTTCGCCCGATATTTGAGATTGTATACAACCACTATGTCACCCGCAAGGGGTTGGATATGCCCTATACCCGGCGTGTAATGTCCAAAATACCGATTGAGGGGGGCTCTAAATGGTGTGATGGTCCCGGATATGGAACATTACTTTTCAGGACACAAATGAATGAGAAATGAGTAATAAACAAATGAAGATGACAATAAAGATACCCATCCTATTATTAAATATAGTTGGAGGACTATTGGTGTTGAGTTGTACTACACAACCCAAAGTAAATGCCGATTATTCGGTATATGTGAATCCGTTTATAGGCAATGCGGATAACGGACATACTTTTCCGGGAGCATGCGTTCCTTTCGGTATGATTCAGGCGAGCCCGGAAACAGGAAATGATGCCTGGAAGTATTGCAGCGGATATAATTTTGCGGATGATTCTATCATCGGCTTTGCCCAGGCTCATTTAAGCGGAACGGGATGTCCTGATTTGGGTGATATCCTCTTACTACCTTTCAGTGGGAAGATCGAAAATAATGTTTATAAAGGTAAGTTTGATAAGAGGTCAGAAAAGGCTTCTCCCGGATATTATGCTGTTCACCTGACAGATTTTGATGTGGATGTCGAACTGACTTCTACCCAACGGACAGCTTTTCATCGTTACGTTTATCATTCGGATGCACCATCCGGATTACTGGTAGACTTGCAGAGCGGAGTCGTATGGGATCGGGAATGGCTTAAAAAACATGTGTTGTATGCTGATATGGATCTGCCGGATAACCATACCATCACCGGACATCAGATGGTAGAGAACTGGGTGAAACGTTCCTATTATTATGTGATTTCTTTTGATAAACCCTATACGGTAAAGGATACCTTATCTTCTGTTGATCCGGAGAAAGGGAAACGTCTTCTGTTGGATTTCAATCTGGCGAAAGGGGATACCTTGCAAGTGAAAATAGCACTTTCAACGGTAGGAGTAGAGGGTGCCATTGCAGCTTTGGAAAAAGAAAATCCGACATGGAATTTTGAGGGAATCCGTACGAAGGCACATAACCAATGGAATCAACTATTCTCTAGGGTGAAAGTTACGGGAAGTGATGCACAGAAAACCAACTTTTATACATCGCTCTATCATCTGTTTATCCAACCTAACAACATTGCTGATATAGACGGTCGTTATCGTGGAGCCAATGATAGTATATATACTTCGAAGACGGGTAGTTATTATTCTACTTTATCTTTGTGGGACACTTACAGGGCAGCTCACCCCTTATATACGATTCTATGTCCGGAAAAGGTGGATGGTATGATCCAGAGTATGCTTGACCATTATAAAATACAAGGATATCTGCCGATATGGGCTTTGTGGGGAAAGGAGAGTCATTGTATGATAGGGAATCATGCCATTCCTGTCATAGTGGATGCCTATCTGAAAGGTTTCCGCGGATTTGAACCGGAAGAGGCGTATGCTGCTATTCGTGGCACTTCAACCGTTAGTCATCAGCATTCCGACTGGGAGATTTATGACCAATACGGATATTATCCTTTCGATCTTATCCCAAAAGAATCTGTTTCCCGGACACTGGAATCGGGATATGATGATTATTGTGTGGCTCAAATGGCTAAAGCGCTGGGGAATGATGAAGATTATGCTTATTTCTCCAAACGCTCTTCCTATTATAAGAATCTGCTGGACCCTTCAACAACCATGATGAGAGGGAAAGATTCGAAGGGGGACTGGCGTACTCCTTTTAACACCTTGTTATTGTCACATGCTGCCACTTCCGGCGGAGATTATACGGAGGGGAATGCCTGGCAATATACTTGGCACGTGCAACATGACGTGGAAGGGTTAATCGAACAACTCGGAGGTAAAGAGAAGTTTGCCAATAAACTGGACTCTTTATTTTTCCTGGAATCATCTAAAGAGAATACAGGATTCACCCAAGATGTAACGGGGCTTATCGGACAGTATGCACACGGCAATGAGCCAAGCCATCATGTGGCTTATTTATATAACTATGTGGGACAACCGCATAAAACACAGCAACTCATTCGTGAGATTTTTGACCGTTTCTATCTGCCCAAACCGGATGGATTGTGCGGAAATGACGATTGCGGACAAATGTCTGCATGGTATATCTTCTCTGCAATGGGATTCTATCCGGTAAATCCGATTGGAGGGGAGTATATATTAGGAGCACCGCAGATAGAAGAAGTCACCATTTCATTACCGAATCATAAAACATTCACGGTACAGGCAAAGGGCTTATCGGATGAAAATAAGTATGTGCAGTCGGTAACGTTGAATGGCAAACCTGTTGAGAATTTCAGAATATATCATTCGGATATTATGAAAGGAGGAGAATTGGTATTTGTGATGACTGATCGATATTGAGTGTTTAGTGAAATGCTCCTTCACTCTTACAACATCTTCTGTATCTCTTTATTCATCAGCAATAGCGGGTGAAGCCCTATGCTTCACCCGCCTCTTCACCAGAACTTCCTTAATGTGACTGAACAATTTCTTTTTCTAGTATCTTCTGCGATTTCTTTCGTTGGTCGGCTAATATGACAATAATGACAGATAATAATATAAGCAATAAACCGGCCAAAGATTGAAATGAAAAATGTTCCGCAAAGACTAATACTCCTACAACAACTGCAACCAGCGGTTCCATCGAACCAAGGATGGCTGTTGTGGTGGAGCCTGCATACTTCACTGCTAAAATCAACGTCAAATCCGAGATGACTGTTGATAGAAATGCCAGTGCAAGGATATATAATCCGGCTTTTGTACCCGGAATGGCAGATATTCCCGTTGTACACAGACTATAGATAAAGAAGATGATGCAGCCGCCCAGGAGTACATAGAATGTAAGTACTTCAGCAGGCAGTTTACCTAAACCCGATTGATTCAGGGCAACAATATATATCCCGTAGGTCAATATGGTAAGAGCTGCCAGTCCGACTCCCATTAATCGAATACTGCTTCCTCCCGACCAGCACATGAATGCAACGCCTATCAATGATAGTGAAGCTGCCAGGAACAAAGCCTTTGATTTTTGCTCCTTAAAAAATACCACCATCAGGAAGCTGACGCATATAGGGTAGAGGAAGTGAATCGTTGTAGCCACTCCACTGCTTATATAATGGTAGGAATAAATAAGGAACAACGCTGTTAGAGCATACAAAGCACCTAACCCAGTGATGGAAATCAGATGTTTCATATTGACTCTTAAAGGACTTTTATGTATGAGGCATACTGCTCCCATCATAAGAGTTGAAAACAGAAAACGATAAAAAAGAATGTTGGATTCATTCATCCCCATATCCCCCATTAGTGGGATAGTGAATAATGGAATGAGACCAAATGTGCCTGATGAAATCATGGCATAAATAATACCTTTTAAACTTTTCATATCATACGTATTTAAAATTTGAGCGCAAAGGTAGGCCAACCGGAAGAACGAAAAGTTACCAAAGGGTAATTAATAAATATCGGCTCTGATTCTGCTCAAAGACTGTGGAGTTATATCCAGCCATGCGGAAAGATCTCTCATAGACAATCTTTGTACAAGTTGAGGCATTTTCTCAAGTAAGTACTGATATTGCTCTTTCTTACTCATCCAGTGGATGGATGAAAAATAGGAAGAAGATACTGCAAGCCATTCCTGGAGAAGCATTCTTCCCCAATTGGATAGATTAATAGATGTTCCAAATAGGTCAGCCAAGTCTTTACGGGAGATTCTCCACAAAATGCAATCGTCTATCGTCTCTAAAGTGTATAAGGATTGTCCGCTATGAATCAAATCGGGCGAACTAAAAGGAACCTCATTCTCTAGTGCAAAGAATACGATAAATTCTCTGCCTTCTCTGAAAATTGTACTTTTTACGATCCCTTTCTCTACAAAATAGATATAATGATCTGCTTGACCCTCCTGCAGGATGGTCTCTTTCTTTTTCAGAGAAAGCCTTGTAAACTTTTCAAGTAATAAATTTATGTCTTTCTCGAAAAGCCCGTACTTGTCATTTAGTATTTTTCTGATGTTTGTATTCATAATATAAAAAAACAAAGATACATCGTACAATGTTGGCATGATCCGAGTCTTTTTCTTGTTTCATGCCTTGAAACTATTAGTTTCTCGGTGTGAAACTACTGGTTTCCCGGTGTGAAACTTTTAGTTCTACGGCATGAAACCAAAAGTTTCACACCGGGAAAAACTATTTAGAGCGTAGCTTTACCAATTATATTCGTCAGTGTAGCTGTCAAAGGCAGGTTCTTCCATAATTCCTTTCCGGCGGAAGAGTTGACAGATGAAGGCTTGGTCATTGGGAGTGATGGGACGTTCTTCCCGGTAGAAACGGTAATAAAGGTTTTTGCCGAAATGACTTATCAGTTGGTTGCGGATACTGGTTCCATCTTTGAAGGGTACTTTATCCAATAGATGACTGATTCCCCAAGCTACGTGCATTTTTTCGGCAGTCTTGAAGTAAGGACAAGCAGTGCTGTCGGTCGGAATACTGACGGGATTTACGATGCTGATAAAAGAAGTATCGGCTGTGGTATGTAATGCTGCGACATGGCGCAGGCAATCGGGTGCTTTCGGACAGTGTTCGTTGAAACAACGGGCATAGTTGTAAGGTACCGGTTTGTTTTTTAATTTGTTATCGTTCATTTTTTTTATTATTGAATCGCTTGGTTGACAAAGGTAGGCTTTTTTATATTAGGAGGGGAGGTTTGAAATAGAAAAAATGCCCGGATGTGTAAATCAATGATACCGTCGATGACAGATTCATTGTGAAACAATGGTGAAGGGTGTGCCCTTCACCTGCAATCTCCGATGAATAAAGCGATGGCAGGAGAAAGGTGAAGGGAGGGGAAATAATTATTGATGTTAGCTTGTATTTACTGAAAGTTACTGTATTTTTGTGCAGATATTAAAATGTATAGACTATGCTGGACATTATTTTGATTGTGATTAGTGCCCTTTGTATGATAGCTGGGTTAGCAGGTTGTATCCTTCCGTTTCTTCCCGGTCCTCCCATTGCTTATTTGGGATTAGTCATTCTTCATTTCACGGATAAGGTGGAATATACTACGACACAATTGATCGTTTGGTTATTAATTGTAGCTGTATTGCAGGTGTTAGATTATTTTTCGCCAATGCTCGGGAGTAAGTATAGTGGCGGTAGTAAATGGGGAAACTGGGGATGTATTATCGGAACGCTAGTCGGACTTCTTTTCTTACCTTGGGGTATTATTCTCGGGCCTTTCCTCGGAGCTGTGATTGGTGAGCTATTGGGAAATAAGGAATTTTCTCAGGCACTTAAATCCGGATTCGGCTCATTAATCGGATTCATATTGGGAACTTTGCTGAAGTTTGTTGTTTGCGGTTATTTCTGTTATCAGTTTATTGCCGGTTTGTTTTTTAGATGATATGTAAGGATGGATCTTATTTCATTGTTTTATATGATATTTACATAAAAATAAAGCTGCCCTTCAGAAAGAAGAACAGCTTTACTCATATTTGATTTATCTTCAGGCTTTATTTTACCGGAATCTTATCAATACGGTTCTGATGGCGACCACCGTCAAACTTTGTAGAGAAGAACTCTGTCAAAATCATATCCGCTTCTTCAGTGCTGATGAAGCGTCCCGGCATGACCAGAACATTAGCGTCGTTGTGCTGACGAGCCAAGTGCGCAATTTCTGCATTCCAGCAGAGAGCAGCACGAATTCCCTGGTGCTTGTTCAGCGTCATATTGATTCCGTTTCCACTGCCACAGATAGCGATACCGGGATAACATTCTCCCGATTCCACTGCAAGAGCCAGCGGATGAGCATAATCCGGATAGTCTACGCTAGCGGTAGAGTTGGTTCCGAAATCCTTGTAAGCCCAGCCTTTTACTTCCAGCCAGCCGCGAACATATTCTTTCAGTTCAAAACCGGCATGGTCGCATGCTAATCCGATTGTTTTCATTAGAGCATTGCTTTTACTTGGTTATATACGTTCTCGGCAGTAAATCCAAGTTTCTCATCCAATACAGTGTAAGGAGCAGAGAAACCGAAAGATTCCAATCCCCAAACTTTACCGTGGCAACCTACCAGACCTTGAAGAGTGACAGGCAGACCGGCAGTCATACCGAAAATCTTTGCATCTGCCGGAAGGATAGCTTCCTGATATTCTTTCGGTTGGTTACGGAACAGACCTTCAGACGGAGCAGATACAATGCGTACCTTTACGCCATCTTTGCGAAGCAATTCTGTACCGGCTACCAATGTAGCAACTTCAGAACCTGAAGCTACCAGGATTACATCCGGGTTTTCGTCAGAACCTGCTACGATATAAGCACCCTTAGCTGCCTGTTCGTAATCAGTTCCTGCCGGTAAGTTGGCAATATTCTGGCGAGAGAAGATCAATCCTGTCGGAGTAGACATATTTTCCATGGCAAGTTTCCATGCAATAGTTGTTTCTTCTGCATCGGCCGGACGAAGTACCAACATCGAGTTGTGTCCCTTGTGGTTCTTCAGTTTTTCCATCAGGCGGATTTGTGCTTCCTGTTCTACCGGTTCGTGAGTAGGACCGTCTTCACCTACGCGGAATGCGTCGTGTGTCCAGATGAATTTCACCGGTTGTTCCATCAAAGCAGCCATACGTACGGCAGGTTTCATGTAATCGGAGAATACGAAGAATGTACCGCAAGCAGCGATTACACCACCGTGGAGTGACATACCGATACAGATACAAGCCATCGACAATTCTGATACACCTGCCTGGAAGAATGCTCCGCTGAAATCACCTTTCTTGAAAGAATGAGTCTTTTTCAGGAAACCGTCAGTCTTGTCAGAGTTAGAAAGGTCGGCAGAAGCAACGATCATGTTTTCTACTTGTGTGGCAAGTGCGCCCAGTACAGTGGCAGATGCAGCACGAGTAGCGCTACCAGCTTTCTGTTCGATAGCAGCCCAGTCCACTTTCGGAGCTTTGCCCGAGAAGAAAAGTTCCAGTTTGGCAGCTTGTTCCGGGTTTGCTTTCGCCCATGCAGCTTTTGCAGCATATTTTTCAGCTACAATTTTCTTCAGCTCTTCTGCACGTTTTGCATACAGTTCGGCTACTTCCGAGAATATAACGAACGGGTTAGTAGGATCACCACCCAAATTCTTGATTGTATTTACATAAGCGTCGCCACCGAGAGGAGCACCGTGTGTAGCGCAGTTGGCTTCATAGCTGCTGCCGTCTGCCTTGCGTGCACCTTTACCCATAACCGTTTTACCGATAATCAGTGTCGGGCGTTCTTTTTCAGCCTGTGCTTCTTTGATTGCTGCGCGGATTTCGTCAGGATCATTACCGTTGATGCTAAGTACGTTCCATCCCCATGCTTCATATTTCATGGCAGTATCTTCAACGGTTACATCTTTCGTTTCAGTAGAAAGCTGGATATCGTTGGAGTCATAGAACATAATCAGGTTGTCCAATCCCAGTGCACCGGCAATACGTCCGGAACCTTGAGAGATTTCTTCCTGGATACCACCGTCAGAGATGTAAGCATAGATTGTTTGATTCATCACCTCGTTGAAACGGGCTTTCAGGAATTTGGCAGCGATGGCAGCACCCACAGCGAAAGTGTGTCCTTGTCCCAACGGACCGGAAGTGTTTTCAATGCCACGCATGATGTCCACTTCAGGATGTCCCGGAGTAGGACTTCCCCATTGACGGAATTCTTTCAGTTCGTCCAAAGTGAATTTACCTGTCAATGCCAGTGTAGAATAAAGCATCGGAGACATATGGCCAGGGTCCAGGAAGAAGCGGTCACGTCCTTCCCAACGGGGATTTTCAGGATCGTATACTAGAAACTCAGAGAAGAGTACATTTACAAAATCAGCACCACCCATGGCGCCACCCGGGTGACCGGAATTGGCTTTCTCAACCATTGAAGCAGCAAGAATACGGATGTTATCCGCTGCACGATTCATAAGTTTGTTATCGTTCATATCATTAAAATTTAATTGATTTCTGTCAGATTGTTCGCAAAGATAACTCTTTATGTGGATTTAACAATCCAAAAGAGCTATCTTTTTTATCGACAATTTTACGGTCTTCTTGTTTGTGATACAATAAGTAATTGCCCTAAAATTACTGTAACTCTAAAGTAACAATGGACTTAGCAGGAAGTTTTACCTTCATTGTACCTTTATTGATTTTTACCTCTTTGAAAGGTACCGGTTTTACAATATTAGGGTTTTCAAAAGAATTGTAATCGGTCAGTTTTGCAGAGGTCAGAATCTCTCCGACTGCTTTTTTTGCTTTCGTATCACCCAGATTGATGGTGATTTCCTGTGCTTCGTCAGCATCTACATTGGACAGAGAAATGTGGATCACTCCATCCTTGTTTTTGGAAGCTGTGGCGCTTACCATCGGAACGGTGCGGTTATCACGTACATTCATTTTTTCGCAAGTCAAGTCGATGGGAAGATAAGTGGCATCTTGATGTACTTTATACATCTTGAAGACATAATAAGTAGGAGTGAGCACCATTTCTTTGTCTTTCGTCAGAATCATGGATTGAAGTACATTGACAATCTGTGCGATGTTTGCCATCTTCAGGCGGTCTGTGTATTTGTGGAATACGTCAAGGCTTAAAGAAGCAACGAAAGCATCGCGCAATGTATTCTGCTGATATAGGTGTCCTTTGATGGTTCCCGGTTCTTCATCCCACCAGGTTCCCCATTCGTCGAGTAAAAGAGCGATCTTTTTGTCCTTGTCATATTTATCCATGATGGCACAATGCTTCTTGAGCACATCTTCCACTTCCAGGCATTTACCCATTGTCCAATAATAATCATCCTTATTGAATTGAGTGGCTGCTCCTTTGCTGCCGCTCCATCCGGTTACGGTGTAATAGTGGAGAGAAAGTCCCTGCATGCGATGTCCTACACGATTCATCAATACGTCTGTCCAGTTGTAGTCATAGTCACTTGCACCGCTGGCAATTTTGAACAGACGGTTGCCGTCATAGTTACGGCAATAAGTAGAATAACGACGGTATAAGTCTGCATAATATTCCGGACGCATACTGCCACCACAGCCCCAGCTTTCATTTCCTACTCCCAGATATTTGAGTTTCCATGCTTTGTCACGACCATTCTTACGACGAAGGTTGGCCATGGGAGAGTCCCCGTCGGAGGTCATGTATTCCACCCATTTGGCGAGTTCTTCTACGGTACCACTACCTACATTTCCACTTACATAAGGTTCACAATCCAGCATTTCGCAAAGATTCAGGAACTCATGTGTACCGAAACTGTTATCTTCAATTGTTCCGCCCCAGTTGTTATTCACCATCTTCGGACGGTTTTCTTTCGGACCGATGCCGTCCATCCAATGATACTCATCGGCAAAGCAGCCACCCGGCCAGCGTAGAACGGGAACAGCCAAGTCTTTTAATGCATTGAATACATCTGTACGGTATCCCTTGATATTGGGTATATCTGACTTTTCGCCTACCCAAAGACCACCGTAGATACATGAACCCAGGTGTTCGGCAAACTGACCGTAGATTTCTTTCGGGATAATTTCTTTGCCTTGGTCGGCATGTACGGTTATGGTAGCACTCTTTTGCGCGGAAAGAGATACTGATGCTGCCAGAAAGGCCGTGCTGACTAATAGTTTTGCTTTCATAAATGGTATTTGTTTAATGATTATATAGATGTTTGATTTTGATGATGGTTATTTCTTTTTGAACGTTTATTTTAGTAAACGCACTTCGTAAATTGCAGGTGTCCATTCCGTTCCGTCAGGGATGAAACGTATTGGACAGCTACCTGTATTCAGTTTTTGAGGCAGGACATAAGAAAGGGTGATAAAGCCATCTTTATCTGCTTCACTGATCGTCGGATTAACAGCTAACTTTTCGTTATTCAGTAGAATAGCCACTTTGTTACGGTCATCTTTCCGTATGGTGACCAGTATGCGGCTTGCTTCTTCTTTTACTTTCAGTTGATAGCCGAACCAACCTTTGGCACGACGGAAGTGCCGGTCTGTGTTCGTTCCGGTCTCTGCCTGCTCATATTGGATGCCATGGTCGGATTCCGGTTGCTGTTCGCCGGGGAAGATAAGATCAATGGTTTGATTAGCTAATTCGGTTGCTTTTCGTTCAGCCGTTGCCATTTCTTCCTGAATGGCTTTGAACTGCTCTTCGCTAGTCTGCCGGAAATAAACGGCATAACGGGAATTATGCAGGCGGAAGAAGGGAACAAGCTCCAATGCTTTGCCTTGTGCAGGGTAAACATCTCCGTTGTAGCTGAAAGCGATCCGGCTGCCTTGTTCTTTGTGAAGAGATTTACGGATGGAATCGGGATTTCCTATCAACATCGGAACTTCCTGTAAAGGAATCTGTTTGCCATGGGCGATATGTCCGCCGCGACTGTCATCGGCATATAAACCATCGAGGTGTTCAGTGCCTGTGGAAGCTGCAAGAACGATAGGGCCATATAAGAAAGCATAATAATCTTTCTTATCAGGAATTTGTTCCATGCTGACTCTCATAGGCAAGTTGAAAGTAATGACATCTCCTTTTTTCCATTTGCGGGAGAGAGGAAGATACTGATTACCTTTTGCCATAATGAATATTTTTCTTTTCCCATTGATGCTGATGCTATAACCTTTGGATTGGTTAGCCCATTCCGGGATGCGTATCATTAAAGTACGTTTTTTCTTAGGCGCTTCATCTATTCGCAAAGTTACCTTACCGTCGTCAGGGAATCGGGTTTCCTGTGTCAAAGTTACGCCTTGCTCTTTCCAGGTTAGTTGCGAGGGGATGAAGAGGTTGATATAGAGCGTATCTTTCTGATGTGCATAAATGAATTCACCGTATTTGGTATGATTCTCCAAGCCTGAACCGACACAGCACCACATGGATGTTTCCGGTTGCGAGTAAACGCGGTAATGTCCCGGACGCATGGGAGTGAAGTATACAAAACCACCTTTGTCCGGTTCCTGCGATGCAAGAATGTGATTGTAAAGCGCACGTTCGTAATAGTTTACGTAGTTGGGGTCAGGCTCCTGTGTATTGTTGGGATTGTGAGAATTCTGGTAAAGCATTTTAGTAAGACGGAGCATGTTGTAAGTATTACAGGTCTCCGGTCCTTGAACGTCGTTCAGCATGGACGTAAAGTTGTCGGATGGGTGGAAATGTTCACGGACGCTATTTCCTCCGATGCAGACGGAACGGTGATTGACTACCGTATTCCAAAAGAAACGGGCGGCATGATCCCATTCAGCAGCATGATTCCAACTTTTGTCATCTTGCGAAAGTTCTGCTATTCGTTTGTAGCCGATCACTTTGGGAATCTGTGTGTTGGCGTGCATACCTGTCAGCTTGTCTTCATCTTTGATAAGCGGGTCGAGGATAAGTTTGTGGGAGAAACGGCGGGCCAGTTCCAGATATTTCTTGTCGCCTGTGATTTCAGCTACATCAGCGAAAGTCTCATTTAATCCGCCATGTTCGCTGCGAAGCATATCCTGCATTTGCTCGTCGCTCAAACCGGAAGTGATGTCAATCATCCAGTCTGTAAGGTCAATCAGCATTTTACGTGCCAGATCGCTTCCTGCATACAAGTAAGCATCCCGCAATCCGGCATACGTTTTATGTATGTTGTATAGAGGTACCCATTTGCCGTTAAGGTCGAAACCTCCGGCACGGATTTTTCCTGCTTTTACATCTTTCCAAAGTTGGAGGCTTCCCGGAGTTCCTCCGATGAATCCTGTACCTACAGCTTGCTGTGCACGATGCAACTCATTCAGCATATAGTTGAGGCGGTTGTAGACGGCAGTATCTCCGGTAGCGGCATACATCATGGAGAGTGCGGATAGATAATGTCCGCCGATATGTCCGTCCAATCCGGTATTTTCCCAGTTGGTGTAGCTGGGAGCTTTAGGTTGCAATCCTGCTTCGCGTAGAAAAGGAGCGAGCAGACGGTCGGGGTTTAAGGCAAGTATATAATGTAAATCAGTCTGTTGGGCTTGCCGGAACGGACTATCCAATAGTTTCACATCCTGTAAAGGGAAGTAAGACACCTGTGGAGCGTTTTGTGCTTTAGCTAGTGAGGTGGACAGGGCAAGTGCAAGTATGAACGAGGTGGTTTTCATGATAATAGTCTCCCCTTGTCCCTCTCCAAAAGAGGAGAGGGGATGAGGATGTTTTATGTTAATACTTAAATGATTATGAGAAGAAAAAGCAGAGGAAGCACTCGTGATGAGGCTTATTTAAATTTGACCGCTGCTTCCTCGATAGGCAATCCTGCCTTATAGTTTTCGATGTATGTATTAAAACCGGCTACATCTTCGGGCGTGGGTGATACCTCGACACCGGCATCTCCGACAAATACACTTTCATCCAGGAAGTCGGCAAGAGATTGTTTCTTTTCGTTGTTCACGAGATAAGAACCTAACAAGGCAATCCCCCAGGCACCACCTTCACCGGCTGTTTCCATTACCGAAATAGGCGAGTTGATGGCTGCTGCAAGGATTCTTTGACCTACTCCCTTTGTTCTGAACAGTCCTCCGTGACCTGTAATTCTATCCACTTTGATTTTTTCTTCGTTGAACAGGATATCATTACCAATCTTGAGAACGCCTACTGAAGCGTATAAGTGAGTCCGCATAAAGTTGGCCAGATTGAACTTGTCATTGGCAGAGCGTACAAATAAAGGTCTTCCGTCGGCAAGTCCTGTTACAGGTTCGCCTGAAATATAGTTGTACGAAAGAAGACCTCCGCAATCTGTGTCACCGGTAAGTGCGATATTGTAGAGTTTGCTATAGATTTCATCCATATTTACAGGTATGCCCAGAAGTTCCTGATATTCTTTAAACAGGTTGACCCATGCATTGAGATCGGAAGTACAGTTATTGCAATGTACCATGGCTACGAGGCTTCCGTCAGGAGTTGTAACCATGTCGATCATTTCGTATGGCTTGGACAAGTCTTTCTCTAATACAATCATTGAGAATGAAGAAGTACCTGCTGATACATTTCCGGTGCGCTGTTTCACAGCATTGGTTGCAACCATACCGGTGCCGGCGTCTCCTTCCGGAGGACAAACGGGTATTCCTGCTTTCAAATGACCCGATGCGTCGAGTTTTTTACTACCTTCCGGTGTGAGGACACCTGCATTTTCACCTGCCGATAATACTTTAGGCAGAATATCCTGTAGCTTCCAGCTATATTCTTTCGAAGCAATCAGCTTGTCGAACTTAGCCACCATTTCAGCAGAATAGTTGTTAGTAGTTGGATCTATAGGAAGCATACCTGATGCATCGCCTATTCCCAACACTTTTTCGCCTGTGATCTGCCAATGCACATAACCTGCCAGAGTGGTCAGGAAGTCGATTTCATTAACGTGTGCTTCGTTGTCCAGAATAGCCTGATACAAGTGGGAAATGCTCCAACGCAGAGGGATATTATAGACAAATAGTTCGGACAAAGCAGCCGCTGCGCGGCCCGTATTGGTGTTTCTCCAAGTGCGGAAAGGCACGAGGATTTCTTCTTTTTTGTTGAATGGCATATAACCATGCATCATAGCGCTGACACCGATGGCAGCCAGAGTCTCGATCTCTATGCCGTATGCATTCTTTACGTTCGTACGAAGATCAGCATAACAATCTTGCAGCCCTGACCAGATGGCTTCAATGCTATACGTCCAAAGTCCGTCAACTAACTGGTTTTCCCAAGTGTGGCTACCTTGAGCAATAGGCTTGTTTTCCTGGTCGATCAAGACAGCTTTTATTCGTGTAGAACCGAGTTCTATACCAAGAATAGCTTTACCTGCCTCGATGGTTGATTTTGCATCTAATTTCATGTTGAAATCAATATTTTAAGGTATAACGATCATTATAAAAAAATCAAGTTTCGCAAAAACTTAACGAAATAATTAAGCCATGCGAAACTTGAATAATTGTTTTAGCAAAGTGCTTTATTCAACATGTAATAAACTTCGTTCATGCGCAGTTCTTTCTTGAAGCAGCTGATCGTAGTATCCTTGTTGATATGTACCATTTCGATACCTGCGATTTCAGCATAATCTTCCCAATATTCTGCTGTCAGGTCGTAAGAGAAGCAAGAGTGGTGAGTTCCACCAGCCAGAATCCATGCACCTGCACCTACTTCAAGGTTTGGCATCGGAATCCAGAGAGCAGAAGCAACCGGCAACTTAGGCAGCGGTTTCGGCTCGATACATTCTACGTCGTTCACGATCAGACGGAAACGGTTACCCATATCTACAACAGTAGCAGTGCAGCCTGTACCTACTTTTGAAGTGAAGACCAGACGTGCAGTCTGACTCTTGCGGATACCTATACCGAGGAAGTGTACTTCCAGGCGAGGTTTGTTGGCTGCGATAAGCGGACAGATTTCCAACATGTGTGACTGAAGGATAGAGCTGTTTGCACCATCGAAGTTCAGTGTGTAATCTTCCAGGAATGAACAGCCTTTAGGAAGACCCTGATTCATCACCCATACAGTACGGTAAAGAGCAGCCGATTTCCAGTCACCTTCAGCACCGAATCCATAACCTTCCGCCATCAGACGTTGTGAAGCAAGACCCGGGATTTGATCGAAACCATTGTACTCAATGTCGCCCAAATCGTCGAAGTTGGTAGTAAATCCTTTGGCACCTTTGGCTTTCAGGATAGCGCGCATAGCCAGTTCAGCCTTGGCAGCATTCCATACTTTCTGGTAAGCTTCAGTTGATTTATCTTCCAGAGAAGCATCGTGATCGTATTCCTTGAAGTAAGTAGCTACCAATGCGTCTACCTCTTCATTTTTGATATCCTTATGATATTCCATCAATTCGCTTACCGGACAGTAATCTACGTGGTAACCCATACGTTGTTCAGCTTCCACTTTATCACCATCGGTTACGGCTACGTTGTTCATCTGGTCGCCGAAACGGATAATCAGCATATCCTGTGAATCTGCCCAACCGGCACAAACACGCATCCAAACGGCAATCTTATGCAAAGTCTCTTCCTCTTTCCAGTAACCTACCACTACTTTACGACGGATACGCATACGGGTGCAGATATGTCCGAATTCGCGGTCACCGTGAGCAGACTGGTTCAGGTTCATGAAATCCATGTCCATTGTATCCCAGGGAATTTCCTTGTTGAATTGAGTATGCAGGTGCAACAAAGGCTTCTTCAACTGTTGCAAGCCGTGAATCCACATTTTAGCAGGAGAGAACGTATGCATCCAAGTGATAACACCGACACACTTTTCGTCATTATTGGCTGCTTTGAAAACAGCTTCCACTTCTTTAGAAGAATTAGCTGTTCCTTTGTATACCACCTTTACAGGAAGTTTACCGGATTCGTTCAATCCGTTAACCATTTCATTAGAGTGTGCGTCTACTGCGATTACTGCGTCACCTCCGTACAAAAGCTGTGCTCCTGTTACGAACCATACTTCATATTGATCAAATGCGTTCATAATGTTATTGCTTTAATTGTTATTGTTCTAATTTTTAATCTTTAATTTTTAATTATTTCTGTCCGTAATAAGCATTCGGACCATGCTTGCGGCTGAAATGTTTCTCTATCAGCAGCGGATTCATTGTTAAATTGGGATTCACCGCATAAGCGATACTTGCCATTTTAGCTACCTGTTCCATAACCACAGCATTGTGTACGGCATCGTACGCGTCTTTTCCCCAAGAGAAAGGACCATGATTTTTTACCAATACTCCCGGTGTATGTACAGGGTTCAAGCCTTCAAAACGTTTCACTATCACATTACCGGTTTCCAGCTCGTAAGCACCTTTCACTTCCGCTTCTGTCATATCCGCTGTGCAGGGAATAGCATCATGGAAATAATCTGCATGAGTGGTTCCGATATTCGGAATGTCACATCCGGCTTGTGCCCAGGCTGTAGCATAGGTAGAGTGCGTATGTACCACTCCTCCGATCTCCGGAAATGCTTTGTAAAGCACTACATGAGTAGGGGTGTCTGAAGATGGCTTCAGCCGTCCTTCAACGACCTTGCCATCCAGATCCACTACTACCATATCTTCGGCTTTCATATCATCATAACTTACACCACTGGGTTTGATTACTACCAATCCGCTTTCACGGTCGATGGCAGAAACATTTCCCCAGGTAAAGATGACTAATCCATGCTTTACCAATTCGAGATTGGCATGAAATACTTTTTCTTTTAGTTCTTCCAGCATAATGATTATAATTTAAATTTCGGGTCCTTGCGGTAAGCCTTGCTATTGAACTTATACAAGGCAGCACCACGTTTCGAACCCAGTTTGTCAATTTTATCAGTCTTTTCTATATAATCCATTTCGGCCACTCTTTTACGGAAGTTCCGTTTATCCATCGGTTCGTCGTAAATAGCTTCATATAGACTTTGCAGTTGAGACAACGTAAAGAGTTTCGGAAGCAGATTGAATCCGATAGGTTCCACGGACGCTTTTTGCTTCATCAGTTCCCGTGCTTTTTCCACCATTTCAGGATGGTCGAAGATAAGTGGGGGAAGTTCGTTCATATTCACCCAGTAAGCGTTGTGCTTCTGAACAAGTTTCCGGTCGTATTCATTAATATTGATTAATGCATAGTAAGCTACGGAGATTACCCGTTCACCCGGATCACGTTCGACAGCTCCAAAAGCTCCTACCTGCTCCATATAAACGTTTTCCAGTCCGGTAAGCTCATGCAATACACGTTTGGCGGCATCGTCCACACTTTCATCTTTCTGCACGAATCCTCCCATCAGTGACCATTCACCCATTGCCGGCTCAAAGTTTCTCTTCAACAGGAGCAGGCTGATTTCCCCTTCGGAGAAACCAAAGATTATACAGTCGATGCCGACATAGAAAGTTGGATTGGTACTATAATACTTATTCATATCAGGGTATTACCAGAAGTATATATAAAATAATGCACAAAGAACTACTACACCGATAGAGGTGATAACATCCCACTTGTTCCAGCTTTGCTTGATGAGTGTCTTATAGTCATCAGTAAAGGTGATAGCTTCTATCTGCTTGGCAGTAGGTGCAGGAGTGAAGAATGAAACAACAACCATCAGTACGATCAGGAATACGAGCAGCCATATTTCGAAGATCAGCCAGTTTGTCTGCCAGAACCAGGCAGTACATTCCCAGTACCATCCAGACATCACATCTTTACCTGTATTCGTGAGGATATTGGTCAGCAAACGTACCATACCGATGATAAAACCTACTATCATAGCTGTTTCACCTGCCTTAGGCGTAATCTTCTTGGAGAATATACCGAGGGCGAATACAGCCACCATCGCAGGAGCAAGCAATGACTGGATGCCTTGCAGATAATCATAAAGACTACCCAGACTCTGCATGATAGGTATCCATACAATACCCAGAATTACTACAACAATAGTAGCGATACGACCTACCAACACATAAGTTGCTTCGCTCTTGTCCTTGAACATCGGTTTGTAGAAGTCTTCAGTAAACAAGGTAGCGCAAGAGTTGAAGAATGCTGCCAATGAAGCCACCAATGCCGAAATAAAGCCAATGGTAACAATACCTTTTACACCGGCAGGCAATACGAACTTAACCATTGAACCAAAAGCTGTATCAGGATTATCCAGTACGAAACCGCTTTCCGGACGTGCCGACAATGCAGCAGCTATCATACCCGGTATCAAGAACATGAACACAGGCAAAATCTTGAAATAACCGGCAGCGATAGTACCTCTACGTGCACGTCTCATAACCTCTTCGCTGGATTCACCTTTACGTTGTCCAAGCACACGTTGAACGATATGCTGGTCAGTACACCAGTACCAGAATCCGATAATGGATGCTCCGATAAATACCCAGAAACCTGGATAGTCATCATACATCGGGTCGCCTGTCTCAAAGTGGAACATGTGGTTTGTGCCGTGAGCAACTCCGTCTGTTCCTATATTAAGTGTCTTGGCATACTCTATCATGTGAGTCCAACCGTCGCTGATACTACCGGCTCCAAGTGCAGACAATCCTAAGAAAAGAACAAGGAACGAACCGATAATAAGTATCGGAGTCTGGATAGCAGACAATGTCATAACTCCTTTCATACCACCCAGAACAGTGAAGATTCCCGTAAGAACGATCAGGCCGATAGCACCAAACCAGAATGGCAATCCGAGAAGACTTTCCATGAAGATACCTCCGGTAAATGCTGTTACGCTGACTTTGGTTAATACGTATGCTATGAGGGTAATGATAGACAACCATGAACCTGTAGCAGGAGTATATCTATATTTCAGGAAGTCGGGCATCGTGATGATTTTTCCTAACTTCACGTTCATCAGCTGATAGAACGGTACGAAAAGCCAACCTAAAATAAGGATCATCCATCCCTGCATTTCCCAGTGTGCCATACCTACTCCGGATTTAGCTCCTGTACCGGCAAGTCCTACAAGGTGTTCCGAACCGATATTGGCAGCGAAGATAGCTGCACCGATGATATACCAGGGTTCCCCTTTACCAAACAAATAATCTTCACTGTTAGCGCCTTGTTGCAAACGCTTGTCTTTCTGTATCGAACGCCATACCGCCCATGTGACTGCTAAAATACCGACTACGATGATTACCCAGTCGATCCATATAAACTCGTGTGAATTCCAGTTCATCTTATTCTGCTTTTGTTTTTTTGATATTAAATTATTTCTCTATACCGAATTTGAAAATACATTCACTGTTGTAAGTCTGTCCCGGTTCCAGAACTACAGACGGCCAGTCTGCCTTGTTAGGACTGTCAGGATAGTGTTGTGTCTCCAGACAAACAGAAGCACGCTGGTTATAAACGATACCTTTTTTGCCGGTTACCGTTCCATCGAGGAAGTTACCGGTATAAACCTGTATACCCGGTTCGTTGGTATATACTTCCAGAGTAATGCCGCTTTCGGGTGAAGTGAGTTTGGCTGCCACTTGGGAAAGATCTCCCTTAGTGTTCAATACCCAGTTATGGTCATATCCATTTCCATTCTTTAATTGAACGAAATCATAGTTATTGATTTCCTTACCTACAGCTTTCGGAGTAGTAAAGTCCATCGGAGTGTCTTTAACCGGAACAATTTCGCCTGTAGTCATAAAGGTGCTGTCTACCGGAGTATAGTAGTCTGCATTCACATACATGATATGATCGGTTGAAATTTTAGACGGATCACCGGAAAGATTGAAATAAGAGTGGTTGGTCATGTTGATGATCGTCTTTTTATCAGTAGTTGCGCTATATTTGATGTCGATAGCGTTGTTATCAGTCAGTTTGTAAGTCACTTTAGCTGTTACGTTGCCCGGGAAATTAGCATCTCCATCCGGTGAAATACGAGTCAGCTCCAGTGTTGTCGGATCAATAAGATTGGCTTCATAAACTTGGTACTGCCAGCCTTTCGGACCTCCGTGCAGGCAGTGTCCGTAATTGTTTTGTGGCAACTGGATCGTATCGCCATCCAATACAAAACGTCCCTGGTTGATACGGTTTGCATAGCGTCCGATAGAAGCGCCAAAGTCGCTCGGTACATTAATATAATCAGCAATGCTGTCAAAACCTAAAACTACATCCTGCATCTGACCGTTTTTGTCGGGTACCATGATAGACACGATGCGTCCTCCGAAGTTAGTGATGCATATTTCCATGCCTGCCTTATTCTTTAACGTGTAAAGAGCTGTTTGGGCATTATTCACTTCTGTTTGAAATTTTACCGGGTCAAGACCGGACAAAGTCAGCTCGGAAGCCGGCTTGTTATTGCACGCAGCCAGCATCAGCGCGGCAATTCCTGCAAGTAGAAAATGTTTTTTCATGGTTTTATTTTTAATGTAAATGAGATGCTTATCTTATTTTGGGTGTAAAAGTAACACTTTAGTTTGGTGTATCAAATACACTCTTATATGTTATGCAGCATAAAAGAGAAAAAACTGCTTCCGGATATCAAGATTCCGGAAGCAGTTTCAATAAGCATATCAATGAGCGTTTATTGAACCTTCTTTCCCCAATAAGTCTTTTTATTTCCTTGTGCGGCGTAAACGATGGTATGAGTTCTGGGAGTAGCTTCCCAATCCACTTCTCTTTGTAGATAAAGCACTACTCCGGCACTAGTCGTAATCGTCTGTGAAGCCGCATCGAATGTCCACGATGCATCCTTCCAACTGCCGGAACTAATCTTATGCGTACCGGCATCAAAAGTCAGTGTTTCAGATGTTCTTTGAGTACCAGTGGAGGAAGTCAGAGACAGATGTTCCCAGTTACCGGCAATTTCTTCTTCCGTGATAGGCACTTGTGGCACGGCTCCATATCTCTCCGGCATCACCAAAGGCCAGCCGTTGGCATCCCAGCGGATACTGCGAACGTGTCCCATCATGATAGCGTTGGAGTATTCATTACCCCCGACATTCTCAGGGAAACGTCCCTGTGAAGTATAAAACCAGTTGCCCTCTCCATCCTCGAAAATACCGCAGTGGGAGATACCTACCCATCCATAGCTATTGTTAAACTGATAAGGTGCTGTCAGTATCGGATAGAGTTCTCCGCTTCCCATAGCAGGGGTACCGTCCATATCAACATACGGACCGTCGATGTTGACAGAGCGGCAGACGCGGGTGTTATATTCTACTGCTAGTGTACCATAAGCGAGGAACAGGTAATAATAACCATTGCGGTAAATTACTTCCGGACCTTCCGAAGCTTGCCAACGGCTATCGCCGCGGGTAGCGATAATTTTACCATAACCGGAGTTGTTTTCACCCGTGATGTCCCACGGATTGCCTAGGGTGTGGAGCGGCATACCATCTTCGGGATTCAGTTGCAGGGCAGCAATGCCACTGTGCCATGAGCCGTAGATCATCCAGTGTTCTCCGTTCTCAGTAATAATATAGGTTGGGTCAATAGCATTGATCTTGAAATAACCGTTCCAGTCGCTGGTGCTTACGCGTCCATAGTCTGTTTTGCCTTTATCGCTGGCAGAGCAGACAACAAAACCCTTATCTTCCCAGATATTGCTTGCCGGGTCGGCTGTTTCCATCAGTCCGATGAAAGCACGTTCGGTCCATGAACCGTCGAAGTTTCCGTTATTATCCACTTCCGGTTTGCCCGTTTTGATATAGTTAGTAATCACGATGGAGTAGTACATACGGTATTTGCCAGTGGCAACTTTGCGGGCAACCGGTGCCCAATAACCATAAGAAGGGCTATCGATAGGCTCCAGTCCCATTTCTGCACGGTAGGCGTTCAGCTTCTCTTTAATCCAAGTAGGAGGGGTTTCGGTCATGGTTGCTCCGAGGTATTCCCAGTTGACTAGGTCGCGTGAGCGCCGTGCATGGAAATGTCCGTTACCGGAGTGCGCATTTCCGTAAGAAGCATCTGTCTGATACATATAATAGTATCCGTCATCAGCTTTCATCACTGTGGGGTCGTGTACGTTTGCCAAATTCCATTTACTGCGTTGATTCCAAGCGGCTATGCCTATGTAGTTGTCTTCATAGGCGGGTGCCACATAGTTTTTGAGCTGTTCGTCAAGGCTTTGGCTTTCTGTGGTTGCCGTGAGCACATCCGAGTAGGTATAACGGCTGTTACCATAGACGTAAGCGCGGATATAGTAAGAGGTATTGCCCGTCAAGCCGGAAATCGTAGCGCTGAAATTATCATCGGCATCCACTATATTATCTTTGATAGTTGGGTTCTGGGCATTGACACTGTAACAAAAGCCTTTCTTGACTACCTGATTGATATTGCCGGTGACCGATGAAGTGACAGTCAGCGAAGTGCCTGTGGCTGTAGTTACTTCGGGAGTAACTATGACTATATCACTGTTTCTATTGTATTCGATATTGTCCAGTCCATCGGAGCAAGCTGCAAAAGCAAAGACCGTCAGCAGGGATATTAAGAAAAATGTTAGTTTTTTCATTTGATATGGATGATAAAGAAATTAATAGTTATTCTTATTCATTGAAGACAAGATGAGCCTTCTCGACAGATAATGTAAAACACAGGTCATTGGGATCTATGGTATTGATGCCCAAATAATACTGGGTAGAGGTTTTGCCTTTAGTACCCACCATCACTGCCTGGATGTCAGCGGTGCTATTGCCGCAATTAGTTACATAGACCGTGACTTTGGCTCCATTCATACCGGAAAGCCAAGTGTCCCAGTCGCCTTGTGTTCCGCCATTAACGCAGGCGGCATATCCATTGCCTAATCCGAAGTTGTCGGCGCGAACAAATGCGTATTCGTCAGTAGTTATGCTTTTATGGAGAAATACAAGGAAGTTATTCCAGTTGGCAGCCAAATCACTATAGTTGGTGAAGGTGATATACTTTGTCTTGCCCACAGGTACGTTGAATATGTCGGAAGAGGCTCCGTGGAAGCCCGTTGAGTTGTCTTCGGCTCCTACCATGCTAGTTGTGTTTCTCACTTCAGAAGCTATAGACTTGGAGACGTTAACCTCTACCGTTGCGGTGATTCCTTCTTCAGCAGTAATGGTAACGATCTGCGAACCGGTCTTCACCGGAACGGCAGAGAAGATGAGTCTCGCGTTGTCAATGATTCTTGTACTTTGGTCGGTGTAAGTTGCTGTAACCACCATACCTGTCGGGTCGAAGGCCATCGTCCGGTTCGCCAAACTCTCGGTAGCTGCCGAGGTGTAATAATAGTATTGTGTGTGCGAGGGTGGGGTAGTCACCTCGATGGATGCAATCTGTTCCACTACTTCAAAGGTAGTATTAGCCATAATCGGTTTATCACAATTCTCACCCTTTAAGGTCTTGTTGTAGATGACCACAAGAGTTTTCACACCAGGTTGCTCCATATCAGGGATGGCAGAGATAGAGAGTTCGGCAGCCGGTACAGTTTTGGTCACTCCCTCTTCAAAGGTAACGATGGCCGATACATCGATCATGGCCTCTTCGAGCGGAGTACCTACGTTGACTTGATCAGGTACGTCCTGCAGTACCATCGATACCGGATTCTTGTCTAGAGCAGATGTAAGGCCACCTATAGGGACGATGTTGGTCTGCAAGAAATCGATGTAAGAACCTTCGGGAACTAAGAAGCAGCGGATATTGGTGTTGTTCGCATCTGCATTCAGATTTCCTTCCTTGTATGGTTGCTTGTAAATCTTGGTGGCTACACCGTTGGTCATCTTTATGGTAAAAGCATTTTCATTGGTACGGTCAACGGTGAGTGTCACCTTGCCGCCCAAGCTCTGTACGTTAGGGGCTGCATTGCTGGCATCAGGAGATAGGAGCAATGTGCTTGTGGTGTACTTAAAATAGAGCTTGCCCCATTGCGAGTTGTAAGCTATAGAATCGCTTGTGGCATCAAAACGGATAGCTCCGTATTCAGTGTATCCTGTACCTCCACGATCCACATCGTTGGTGACTACAAGGGCATAGTTCTTGAAATACGTGTTATCGGTCGGGTTGATATGGAGATTGAACACCGCATTCCACTTCTCGCCATCAGGTACCACATAATACTTGGAGAAAGTAGACCACCAACCGGAGGTGAAATCCGTATTTCCGATGGTGTACACATCTTCCTGCATGCCCTCAAGCACTTCATCTTCCGGTTGTTTCTTCGAATCTTCAATTTCCTGTATCTTATCGGAAATCCAGTCGGGGGCGTTTACGTCATAAAGTTTGCCATCCGTGCAGCCTGTCAGTGTCAGTAATCCAAAGGTTACGGAACAGCAAGCGTATGCTATCTTTTTTAGTAATCTCATTGTCTTAAATTTTAATAGGTCTCTAAGTTTATTTACTTGCTTAAATTTACAACCGGACGCACTTTACATCCGCTTTCCCGGAAGTAAGTGGAATTATCTGTACTATAGTTGGCGGAGTTGCCTTTCAGATTCGGGTTGTTGTTCATCAACTGCTGCACAATGGGCAGGAATTCGTGTCCCGATATGTAGGTATCGAAAGTGCTCTTCAGTTCAGGATCGTTTGCTACATCGCTGTAGTTCACAGGATTCTTTACTCCCACTGTAGAGCGGCGTACCGTACCGTGTTCCTTGAGCTGTTTCAAGCGGCTGCTGTCGTAGAAGAAGCCCCAGCGGATGAGGTCGAAACCTCGACCGAATTCGCAGCCGAACTCTTTGGGACGCTCTATGTTGGCAATCTGCTCAAAGAGTTGGTCAGTCGTGTCGAAGTCGGAAAGTTCCAAGTCGGACAAATCAGCGCGATTGCGCACTTCGTTAATCCAGTCGATAGCCTGCTGTGTAGGACCATTGACTTCATTCTCGCACTCGGCAGCGCGGAGCAGCACATCTGAATAGCGCATCAGGCGCAGGTTGATGCCATCGTGCAAGCCTGTAACGATGGTGCTGTACAGACCGGTACGGAGATTCGTGAATTTGGCAATCGGCAGACCACCGTAAGTGTTGTTGGTTACAATATTGTCGGTGGCTGTAAGTTTGTGCGTATAAGCTACATTACCATACTCGAAATCCGCCCAGTCGTTTTCGTAGGTTCCGATGGTCCAATAGAGTCTGGGGTCGAGTTTGCCATTGATAGTACGTTCACTTTTGAAGAGTTGATAGAGCCAGGGCGAAGCCGAGATGTCGGCCCAACCGCCATAGTTACCGGGACCAAAGTTGCTCTCAATAGCCGATCCTTGTGTGGCATTGGGACTTGTATTTACCGGAGTCCACTCGTCGTCGGTGCCTTGCGCTCCATAGTCAAGATACTGCACTTCGAAGAGGCTTTCCGCATTGTTCTCGTATGCCGAACCTTCGCGGAAGTTATCGCCATAGTTGGACATTAGCCGATAGGTGCCGTATTTTTTGCCAATGATGTCTTTCAGCACCGTGAGTGCATCGCTGTATTTTTGACGCATCATGAGGGCGCGAGCATAATAGCCTGCCGCAGCGCCGCAGGTGGCACGTCCACCAGCCCATTCGCCGCCTTCATCACGGGAAGGAAGCAATTCCATCGCCTCGTGGAAATCTTTTTCCACCTGATCGAGCACGTTATCGTAAGTGCTGTTGGTGGTATACAGTCCGTCTAACGAAGAATAGGTGGCATAATCTGTGATGAGGGGCGGATTCTGATAATAACCAACCAAGTTGTAGTACGACAGGCCGCGCAAGAAAAGCACTTGTCCTTTGATGCGTTTCATTTTATTAGAAAGTTGGCTGTTGTCCTCACCGCAACGGGAAATGGCGAAGTTGCACACGTTGATGGTGTAGTACCATTCCCGCCAAGGCCACCACGTGATGTCCGAGGTAACTTCTGCGTTAAGGTCATCGAAAGGCATGTACCACACTTGTGAAGAGTTCCAGGCTTCATCGCCACGGCACACGTCGATGGTGTAGCCTACACGAGCATAGGAACCCTCCATGCGGATATGGTTGTAGGCGGCAATCACGCTTTCCTCCAAATCATCGGCATTAAAGCCGAAAGTACTTGAGGTTTGTTGGTTGGGATTCAACAGATCCATTTTGTCACTGCAAGAAACCAGCGTGCTAAATCCCAAAATGAGAATAAGTGAATATTTATATAGTTTCATAAAATATGTTTTTAGTATTTAGGTACTAGATAGTAACGATTAAAATGTAAAATGAACGCCACACATGAAAGTGCGTGCAGTAGGATAAGAACAGAAGTTGTATCCCGGAGTAAAAGTTCCTCCCGCATAGTCTACATTATAACCGTGATATCCGGTGAATGTGTGGAGATTCTGTGCTGACACGTAGAAACGTACATCTGATACATATTTTCCGAACCACTCGTTAGGGAAATTGTAGCCCAATTCTACATTGGCAATCTTCCAGTAGGCTGCATTCTGAATCTTGCGTGAACTGAAGAGGTCGTTCCAACCCAAGCTGGCGCTGTTGGTGACATAAGTGCGTGGCACGTTGGAAAGATAAGTGCTACCGTCTTCGCTAAAGCGGTTGGCATCAAGCATACCCACCTCTTTGTTTCCCCAGCCGTAGCAAGAGTTAAGCGAGTTGTAGATGTCGTCGCTGACATGATAGTTCAGCGCACCGAAGGTAGCAATGCTTAGGTCGAAGCGCTTGTATTCAAAACGAGCATTGAGACCGAAATGAATCTTAGGCATACCGCTGCCCAGCACCACTTGGTCGTTGGCGTCTACTTTACCGTCGGGTTTACCGTCCGGTCCGCTTATGTCTTTATAGAGGCAGTCGCCAATCTGGGCACCCTCTTGAGTGGCGTGGTTATCCAAGTCTTCCTGCGTGCGGGCAATACCCTCATAAGCCCAGCCGTAGAACTGACCTATTTCTTGGCCTACATTGGTAATATATGCTCCGGAGATATAAGAGTCGGTACCAAAGCCTAACGAAGTCACACGGTTGCGCAACGTGCTTAGGTTGGCCGAAAGTTCATACTTGAAGTCATGATCGCGGTTACGGTAGGTAGCCGAGAACTCAAAACCGGAGTTGTTCATCGAGGCGGCATTCATCGTAACGGTGGTATTGGATACACCGGCTTGTTCGGGCACAGGGACAGCGTACAGCAGGTCTTCGCTGGTGTTCTTGTACCATTCGGCTGTGAACTCTAAGCGATTGTTGAACAAGGCGAGGTCGATACCCACGTTGTAGGTTTTCTTTTTCTCCCATGCCAGGTTATTGTCCACGAAAGTGGAAACGGCAGAACCGGTCACTACGTTACCGTTGAAATTGTAAGTCATATTGTTGCGCGACATGACAGCCTGATACATATACTCACCGATATTCTCGTTACCGAGTTCACCATAGCTGGCACGAACCTTGAACAGGTTTACGACATTCTGGTCGAAGGGGAAGAATTTTTCCTTGTCGAAGCGCCAACCCACAGAGACGGAAGGGAAAGTTCCCCAACGGATATTTCTGGTCAGGCGCGAGCTGCCATCCCGGCGCACTGTTGCCGAGAATAAGTATCTGTCATCGTAATTGTAATTGATACGACCGATGTAAGAAAGGATGGAATGTTTGTATTCGTAGCTTTCAGAATACGTGTCGGAAGCATTCTGGAGCTGTAGAAAATACGGTTCGGTGAAGTTGATTCCCCATCCGGTCAGCAGGTCGGTGTCTTCTTCTTCGTAACTCTGGCCTGCCAATACGTTGATGTGGTGCTTGCCTATCGTGCCATCGTAAGTAATCACATTCTCTATCAAAGCATCCGAATAGTCGCGCGACCCCTTGGTGAGCCGTTCGTTGCTCTTGGACAAGTACACACGGTTACTCTGCACCCATGCGGGAATCCAAGTGAAGTCCTTGCAATGGGTTTTGCTGTAAGAGAGGTTCACTTTATAGTTGAGCTTATGATTTTTGTTATCAACGCCAATCATCTTGAGGATATCCACGTCGGCAGATCCGGTTCCCACGAAACGATCTACGCGGGTGTTACGTTGCAGTAGGTTATTTACCAGCAACGGGTTGGAAGCGGAGATGTCACCATGCACGGTATCGTAGTATACGCCATAGCCGTAAGCGTCATAATTAAAGTTGTTGGCGATTCCTACTAAGTTATCAAGTACCCATGTAGAAGAATCGTATGCCTTGATGGTGGGCTGCATCATTAAGGTACCGCGCAGCACATTGGTTACGTCACCATACAGACCTTGAACGTATTCGGAAGCATTCGAAAGCCCCATATTGTCTTGGTCGGAGTGAGAGTAAACAAGACTGGTCTGGAACTTTATGAATTTGGTCTCCATGGTGTTGTTGACACGCGCCGTGTAACGTTCATAGTTAGGGCCGGCACCTTCGAGAGTTCCTTTTTGGTTGAAATAGTCTAATGATATATTATAGGTGTTATGGGCGCCACCTCCGGAGAGGTTTACATTGTGGTTTTGACGGATACCCGCTTTGAATACTTCATCAAACCAGTTGGTGTTGGTGTCATCTTGGAAATGGTATTTTCCGGTTTCGCTGTCAAGTTTATATCCCGTTGGCAACGGAGTGTTGGAGTTTGCGGCCGCCTGACCGAGGTACTGGCTGTACTGGTCAGCATTCATTACATCATAGACACCTTTAGGAATATTATCCACACCGAAGTAACCATTGTAATCCACTTTCAGTGGTTGGTCTTTTTGTCCGCGTTTGGTGGTGATGATAATCACACCATTGGCGGCGCGCGAACCATAGATGGCAGCAGCCGAAGCATCCTTCAGCACTTGGATGGTTTCAATATCGTTTGAAGAGAAATCGCGGATGGAAGTTCCCATGGGAACGCCGTCGATAACGTAAAGAGGAGAGGTGTCTCCGAAAGACCCGACGCCACGGATGCGAACGGTAGGATCGGCTCCGGGTTGTCCGTCAGAGGTGATTTGTACACCGGAAACCTTACCTTCGAGCATGGTGGAGATGTTGGAGTTTGATGTCTGTTTCAAGGCTTCCGCATCTACCACGGCAACAGAACCGGTTAAGTCGGATTTCTTTTGTGTACCGTAGCCTACGACAACCACTTGCTCAAGCATCTTATTATCGGCTTGCAACTGGATGCTTTCAATAATGGCGCGGTTGCGAACAGCCACTTCACGTTCTTTGAAGCCCACATAGCTAATCAAAAGGGTAGCGTTTCCAGGAACCTCCAGTTGGAAGTTACCGTCTAAGTCGGTAACGGTTCCGCCTTGTCCACCTTTAATCTTGATGGTAGCCCCTGGCATGGGTTCACCTTGTTCGTCGATAACTTGACCACGAACCTTGATAGTCGGAGATTGTGCCACGGTAGCCATTGCAGGTGTAGGATACACCGCCATGCCGCCAAAGGTACACATACTAAGCATTAGGGAAAAAAATAAATGTTTCCTCATTTTTAAAAGTATTAAGGTTGTTAATTTGATAGATTAAATTGTTGTGCAATAGGGGGAAGGTTGGATTTAGCCGAAGCTATGCACGATACGACAGCCATTTTCTTGTCATTCTTCATAATATTAATATTAGATTAAACTTTAAATGCATGGTGCTCTCCCAAAGGATTGAGCACCGATTGCATGACAAAAGTATGGCATTGATGGTAAATGAGGGTGGACAAACGTGTTTTAGAGGTGGATAAAAGATTTTAGGTGTAAAAAATACAACTTATTATGTGAGATTATTGTTTTTAGGTAAAACTATTCTTCCTTATTAAGCAGTGAACTCGGTGTCGTATTAAAATATTTGGTGAAGCACCTGGTGAAGTATTTAGGATCGTTGAATCCTACTTCATAAGCTATTTCCGCAATATTCATATTTTTCGTTTCCCGATTCTTCAGAATCAGTTCGCGTGCTATATTCAATCGGTAATTTCGGATAAACTGTCCGGCTGATTGTCCGATGAGGCTTTGCAGTTTCTTATTCAGCAAACTTTTGCTCACTCCTACAGCTTCACTGAAATCACTGACCTCAAAATAAGAATTTTTATAATTCTCTTTGATTACTTCCATTATCTGATTCATAAACTTCTTATCACCCGATTCTTCCTCCATATTCAGCACATCCACATCCATGTCGAGCGTGAATTTGCGCTGATAGCGTTTTCGGTTTTCCAAGATGTTCTGAATACGTGTCAATAGCAATGTTTCATCAAAAGGTTTCAATAAATATTCATCTACTCCCATACGATAACTTTCCAAACGGGCCTCTTGTGAAGTCTTGGCAGTTAGCATCAGGAAAGGAATGTGTGAAATGGCGAAAGTATCTTTCACCCGACGGGAAAGTTCGACACCGTCCATCACCGGCATCATTAAGTCGCTGATAATAAAATCCACCGGATTGCTGTTTAGAATATGCAACGCCTCTTCTCCATCCGCCGCTTCCAGTACATTATATTGTTCACGGAGGATGGAACGGATATATCCCCGCATATCCACATTGTCTTCCACCACTAGAATCGTCAAAGCCTCTTTCTCTTTAGGAGTTTGGGAAGTTGGCGTAGCATTAATCGAAGAATCGTTAGAATTAATGATTATCAGCTTGTCATCCTTTTCTTCTTCCCGTTGTAAGGGGAGGAGAAGACGGAACGAACAGCCTGAAAGGTGGTTGTTGCGCACCTTGATTTCCCCACCGTGCATCTGCACGATTCGTTTGCAGAGGTAAAGCCCTATACCGGTTCCCGCCTGTCCGTACACCGGATATTTTACCTGATTCTGCGACTGGTAAAAACGATTGAATATCCGGTTCAGATCCTCTTCCGGAATGCCCGGCCCGGTATCGCAGACACATATATACAAAGATTCTTTTCCACCCTCACCAGATGATAGGGAAGATATATACAGGGAAACAGTACCTCCATTCGGCGTAAATTTAATAGCATTACTCAATAGATTAGTCACCACTTTACGCATTGCTTCCTCATCATACAGAATCTCCGGTGTTTCTATCCTGTAATACCTTTTCAGTACGATATTCCTTTCTCCCGCAAACACCTCGAAAGGAGTGATTAGCGAATCAATGAATTTCAGAAAATTTCCCCGTGTTTTGACAATCTCCAGCTTACCGGATTCTACTTTGCGGAAGTCCATCAACTGATTGACCAATGACAACAGATACTTCGAATTGCGCTCAACGAAATGAAGTTGTTCGATCACCTGCGGATTATAACTCAACTTCAATGCCCGCTCGATAGGCCCGATAATCAACGTAATCGGCGTACGGAATTCATGTGTGATATTGGTAAAAAACGAGATCTTATCAAGCGTAAGCTCCTGTACTTTATGCGACATTCGGATCAATTGCGCTTTTTGTTTCGTAATCTTTTCATTCTGCTGGGTTAGCATCTGGTTCTGGCGTGAAAGTTCTTCCGTCTGATTTTCCAGCAGATGCTTCTGCTGTTCCAGCTCGTGTGTGCGTTCTTCCACCGTGCGATGCAGATATTCCTTCTGTCGTTTCAGCGTGCGGATTCTCCATTGGTAGAATTGCCATACGCTTACTAGCGCGAGGATGATAATCAGTAGAATGAACCAAACTTTTTTGTAAAAGTATGGAACAATTGTAATTTTCAGTTCAGTCACATTCTCTCCTTCATTTTCTCTGTCGGGAGTATATTTCACTTGCAGTGTATAGTCGCCCGGAGGCAAATTGGTATAACTGGCAAAACGGCGGTTGCCGGACACTTGCATCCATTTATCATCAAATCCGAGCAACCGGTAACTGTAAATTGCCGTATTACTTGGCTTAAAATTGAGCGCTGAAAACTCCAGTGAAAACGATTTCTCCTTCTCGTGCAGACGTAGCTCCGTAGTGATAGCAATGTCTTCCGGCAAATATTCGCTTCCCGGCAATATCTCCTCATTGCCGATCCGTAGGCGTGTGAAACGTACCTTGGCGGCAGGAAGAGAAATGGTCGGACGATTATTCTCGATAGCTACCAGTCCGCCAACACTGCCGAAATAAAGTAAACCTTGTGTCGAACGGCAAGAAGCGTTCCAGTAAAACTGGGTGTTAATCAGTCCATCCTGCAAAGTATAATTGATAAACCGATTCTCTTCCGGATGATAGCAGGAAAGACCATTGTTTGTGCCAATCCACAGATACCCGTTGCCATCTTCTAATATTCCACGCACACTACTGTTAGGCAATCCTTGAGGAGTGCTGTAAGATACAAATATTTCCTTTCCCTGCTCGTTGGTAGTCCGTTTGTAAATGCCATATCCGCTACTTCCCAGCCAGAGTGTGCCGTCCTTTGTCTCAAAAAAACAGGTGATTTTTTCAATCAGACGAGAGTTGGGATCGTTCAGCTTGTAGTTTAAATGCCTGTATTCGAACTCTCCTGCGGCCGAACGGGAATGAAGGTTGATGATATATACCCCTTCCAGACATCCAATCCAAAGCTTCCCTTCTTTATCAATAATAGAACCGATGCAGCCATGAATATTCTCCGCCACTTTGTCTGCCAGAGGAGCACTGATTGTTCCGGTTTCCGGTTCGTAAAAGTAAAGCCCTTGATTGGCACCAATCCATATACCTTTATTAATAGGGTCGTATGTCAACGAACCGACAAAGTCGATTGGAAATCCGCTACTTGTCTGAGAAGAAATGACCTTCAGCACTTCTTGGGGAGCTTTCAGGTCGAGAAGGTTGATGCCTCCACCCCAGGTTCCTATCCAGAGATGATCGTCCGGATCAGCTGTTAACGCGCTGACGGAATTATGGCTTAGTCCACCATGGTCACGGGTGAAATGTGTAAACTTTTCACTTCCATGCTCTTTCCGGTTTAGCCCGCCTTCCACAGTTCCTACCCATAAAGTGCCGTACTTGTCTTCGTAAATGGCATTCACCGGATTGTAAGACAAACTCGACGGATTTTCCTTGTTGTGTAGATAATTCCGTATCGACAACCGTCGTGGACTTAGCATATTAATACCACCGGTTTCGGTTCCGAACCAGATATGATCTTCCTCAGACAGTATACAATTGATAAAATTACTGTTTAGCAGATTGGAACTTCCATTTTGAAAGTCACCGGATGCGATACACTCAAAGTCGTCCGTCATTGGATTATAGATGTTTACACCGCGCAAGGTGGCAATAATCAATTGTTTGTCATTGGTTATAGACAGGTCGGTCAAGTAATTTTGCGAAAGCGAACGTGGGTTGTTAGGGTCGTGTTCATACCGTTTGACGATGTTCCCGCTTTTATTATATCGGAACAGTCCCCGGTCGGTGGAAATCCATACCTCGTTTTCCTTCATAAGAAAATCGGAAATATAAGTTCCAGGCTCGAATTTTAGACATTCGGCGATTGGGGTAGTTGTCAGTTTTCCCTGTGAGTCCCAATCCACTTTAAGTATTTCACCATTGATTCCTGCCCAAATTTTACCGTCTTCGTCAATATCTTGAAGAGCAATATTCGGCCCGTTCAGGACAACGAGGTCGAGAGTGGAGACCGTTTCTACATCTCCTTTTTCATTAAAAACAATACGATTGAGTTTATTGGCACAATGTAGCCAGATACAACCTTTCGAATCTTTCATGACGTGTACAGCCGGTTGATTCAATATGTTTTTCAAGACCCCTTTGGCATCCCTCGGTATGGTCGGTTTCAAGGTAGTTAGGTCAATGATATCCGTTCCTCCTTCAGACACCATCCAAAGACGTTGAGCTGAATCTTCGCATACATTAATAATAAAATTACTCTTCAATTTGCAATTGGGAGTGTTTGGATTGTAATTCACAAACTCATAACCATCGTAGCGTGACACTCCGCCGCCGGCAGTGGAAATCCACAAGAATCCACGGCTGTCTTTATATAAATCGTCGATGAAATTATGAGGCAATCCCTCGTTCATTGTCACGTAAGTGATGTTGTATCGATCTGCGAATCGTTCCTGTGCATGCACGCTCTTCCATCCGGCAAAAAACAAAACGCTATATATAATAAGGTGTGTGAGTAGGTGTCTTTTCATATTTGTACGTATTAATAGTAGCAAAGTTAAAAGATAATCTCAAATCGCAAAAGCGGAAGAGGGCTTCTTTTTAGCAGGTTAGCGGATTATCCACCAATCATGTTCGTATGTCCACCTTCAATGGGGGAAACGGAGCGTATTTTTGTGGCATGATTGACAAACTAATCACTAATGTTATGACAAACTTGTTTATGCCCCTTTTTTTTGTAGCTGGTAGCTTGTTGACAAGCTGTACTTCTGCCGTGTTTAGCCCGACCCCATCCGCGAATCCTTGGGATGATAATTATTTGTCAGTAGCCAAGATGGAAGATTACCGCCAATGGGGAACATACAACGTGCACGACCCGTCCTGCCGAAAGCTGGGCGACTATTACTATATGTATTCTACCGACGCCATCTTCGGCGAAAACCGAAAGGAAGCCGAAGAAAAGGGTGTGCCCTTGGGGTACATTCAGATGCGTCGCTCCAAAGACCTTGTACACTGGGAGTTTCTGGGATGGGCATTTCCCGAAATTCCGGAAGAAGCTGTGCAGTGGGTGCAGACACATGCCGATGGAAAAGGAGCAACCAATATCTGGGCCCCTTATATCATTCCCTACAAAGACAAATGCCGTCTCTACTATTGTGTCTCCGCTTTCGGACGCAAGACTTCGTATATCGGACTTGCTGAATCCAACTCCCCCGAAGGTCCTTGGACACAAATAGGCAGTATCGTCAAAACCAATGATTCTACCGTCATGAATGCCATCGACCCCAGTGTGATAGCCGATGAAATCACCGGAAAATGGTGGATGCACTACGGTTCTTTCTTTGGTGGACTCTACTGCGTGGAACTGAATCCGGAAACAGGACTAGCTCTCAATGAAGGCGACTTGGGACATCTGGTAGCCCGCCGTGCCAACTATCGGAAAGACAATCTGGAAGCACCGGAAATCATCTATAACCCCGACTTGAAAAAGTATTATCTCTTCACTTCATACGACCCATTGATGACTACTTATAATGTACGTGTCAGCCGTTCCGATGCTGCCCAGGGACCGTTTACCGACTATTTCGGCAAAGCCGAAAAGGACACCACGAACAACTTCCCGATACTGACCGCTCCCTATCGCTTTGAAAATCATTCCGGTTGGGCGGGCACTGCTCATTGTGGAGTATTCACCGACGGACAGGGAAACTATTTCATGGCACATCAGGGACGTCTTTCTCCACAAAATCAACTGATGGTATTACACGTCCGCCAGTTGTTCTTTACACCGGACGGATGGCCGGTTGTTTCTCCCGAAAGATATACAGGAACTCCTTCGCGTAAATTCACCGAAGTCGATTTGGTAGGAGAGTGGGAGATGATTCGGGTGCAGGAGCCTAAATATGAACGTCGGCTGGAGGCCGGTCAAATTCTGTGGGGAGAAGGCAAATTGAAAGACGGTGAGTGGAATCTTTCCACCCGAATCAAGTTGGCTAAGGACGGAACTTGTACGGGAGAGATCACAGATGACAGATGGAAAATTGTACCAATGAATGGAAATTGGTCTTTTTTGACTGAAAAGCATCTATTAATGATAAAATCAGATTCGGAGAAAATAGAGAATCTGATTATCTTTGCAGGACACGATTGGGAGAATGAAACGGAAACCATTCTCTTTACCGGACTCGATAGCCGGGGACGTTCTGTCTGGGGAAAAAGAATTAAATAATCATATATAATTTTATATTGAAAACCATGAGAAAATACACGAATTTATTGGCCGTATTGGCCTTATCTACAGGTATGGCACTTCATGCACAAACCAACGAGCTGGTGATTCAGACGAAGAAGTTGGGAGCAGAAATCCAACCTACCATGTACGGACTCTTTTTTGAGGACATCAATTATGCTGCCGATGGCGGATTATACGCGGAACTGGTAAAGAACCGCTCATTCGAGTTCCCCCAGCACCTGATGGGATGGAATACCTATGGCAAAGTGACACTGATGGACGATGGACCTTTTGAACGTAATCCGCATTATGTACGTCTTTCCGATCCGGGACACGGACACAAACATACCGGCCTGGACAACGAAGGCTTTTTCGGTATTGGCGTCAAGAAAGGAGAGGAGTATCGCTTTTCTGTCTGGGCACGTTTGCCACAAGGAAGCGCGAAAGAAACATTACGCATCGAATTGGTAGATACCAAGTCCATGGGCGAGCATCAGGCATTTGCCTCGGAGAATCTTACGATTGACTCCAAAGAATGGAAAAAGTATCAGGTCATCCTGAAGCCCGGCATTACCCAACCAAAATCCGTACTTCGTATTTTCCTTACTTCCAAAGGAACCGTAGACCTGGAACACGTATCCCTTTTCCCGGTTGATACCTGGAAAGGACATGAAAACGGTCTCCGCAAAGACCTGGCACAAGCATTGGCGGATATTCACCCCGGAGTCTTCCGCTTCCCCGGTGGTTGTATTGTAGAGGGCACTGATCTCGATACCCGTTACGACTGGAAAAAATCAGTAGGTCCCGTAGAAAACCGTCCTTTGAACGAGAATCGTTGGCAGTATACTTTTACCCACCGTTTCTTCCCCGATTACTACCAAAGCTACGGATTAGGATTCTACGAATACTTCCTGTTGTCCGAAGAAATGGGTGCCGAACCTCTTCCGATTCTGAACTGCGGTCTTTCCTGCCAATATCAGAACAACGATCCGAAAGCACATGTGGCAGTCTGTGATCTGGATAACTATATTCAGGATGCACTTGACCTGATTGAATTTGCCAATGGAGACGTCAATACGACTTGGGGAAAAGTGCGTGCTGATATGGGACATCCGGCTCCGTTTAACCTGAAATTCATTGGTATCGGTAACGAACAATGGGGTAAAGAATACCCTGAACGTCTCGAGCCATTCATCAAAGCGATTCGTAAGGCCTATCCCGATATGAAGATTGTAGGTAGCTCCGGTCCAAATTCCGAAGGTAAAGAATTTGATTATCTGTGGCCTGAAATGAAACGTCTGAAAGCCGATCTGGTTGACGAACATTTCTATCGTCCCGAAAGTTGGTTCTTGGCACAAGGTGCACGCTATGATAACTATGACCGTAAAGGCCCGAAAGTCTTTGCCGGAGAATATGCCTGCCACGGAAAAGGTAAAAAATGGAATCATTACCATGCCGCTCTGCTCGAAGCTGCCTTCATGACAGGGCTGGAACGCAATGCCGATGTCGTACACATGGCTACTTATGCTCCTCTTTTTGCTCACGTAGAGGGATGGCAATGGCGTCCGGATATGATTTGGTTTGATAACTTGAATTCCGTGCGTACAACAAGCTATTATGTACAGCAGTTGTTTGCACAAAACAAAGGAACCAATGTACTTCCGCTTACCATGAACAAGAAAAGTGTAACGGGAGCTGAAGGGCAAAACGGACTCTTTGCCAGCGCAGTCTATGACAAGGATAAGAATGAACTGATTGTTAAGGTGGCTAATACTTCCGCCACAGCCCAACCGATTTCATTGAACTTTGAAGGTCTGAAAAAACAGGATGTACTTTCCGACGGCCGTTGCATCAAACTTCGTTCGCTTGATCTTGATAAGGATAACACGCTTGAACAACCTTCCGCCATCACTCCGCAGGAAACTCCGGTATCGATTGAAGGTAATGTGTTTGTTACCGAATTGGAACCTACCACCTTTGCGGTTTATAAATTCAAGAAGAAATGATAACTAAGATTAGATTCATTGTTTGCTCATTTGCACTGACAGTCTTTTCCGGGCTGTCAGCGCAAAATGACACCACTTTCATAGCTAACGGTAACCCCATCATTAAATACAAATATACGGGTGATCCTGCTGCTATGGTGCATAATGGTAAAGTATATATCTATGCCGGACACGATGAATGTCCTCCTCCCAAAGAACACTACCTGCTGAATGAATGGTGTGTGTTTTCCTCTCCCGATATGAAAACATGGACGGAGCATCCCGTTCCCTTGAAAGCAAAAGATTTCAGTTGGGCGAAAGGAGAAGCGTGGGCAAGCCAGGTAATCGAACGAGACGGCAAATTCTACTGGTATGTAACGGTAGAACATGGTACGATTCCCGGCAAATCAATTGGTGTAGCTGTTTCGGATTCTCCGACAGGTCCTTTTGTGGATGCTCGCGGATCAGCATTGATTACCAATGATATGACAACCGAATACACTAATATCCGGTGGGATGACATTGACCCGACGGTTTTCATTGATGATGACGGACAGGCATATCTCTGTTGGGGAAATACCCAGTGTTACTACGCTAAACTGAAAAAGAACATGATTGAGCTGGATGGTCCGATTATCCCCATCAACCTGCCCCGTTATACGGAAGCTCCATGGATACACAAACGTGGAGACTGGTATTACCTCTCTTACGCTTCCGAATTTCCCGAGAAGATCTGCTATGCTATGAGCCGTAGTATCGAGGGGCCTTGGGAATATAAAGGTATCCTGAACGAACTGGCGGGTAATTCCAATACCAATCATCAGGCTATCATCGAATTCAAAGGAGATTGGTACTTCATTTACCACAATGGAAGCATTAATACGGCAGGTGGTAGTTTCCGCCGCGCTGTTTGCATCGACCGTTTGTACTATAATGAAGATGGTACGATGAAACGGATTCAGATGACGACAGAGGGCGTACAATAAGAAGAATCAAAACGAATAGGGTTAGTTAAATCAATAGGTAATAGATTTTAGATTTTTGTTAATTGTAAAAGTAAGGGCGGCTCCCGTGTGGAAGCCGCCCTTCTTACTTATTTAATTTCGAATAAATTCTTATTCAATTCTACGAGAACCGTCGCCGATTACTACGTCATACACTTTCGGGCTTCTGCCGAATTTAGCTTTGAAAGCAGCTTTTGTCTTTTCAACGAAGTTGTCATACAACTCGTTTTTAACAAGGTTGATAGTACAACCACCGAAGCCACCACCCATTACGCGTGAACCGGTTACACCGTATTCTTTAGCGCAGTCATTCAGGAAGTCGAGTTCTTCGCAGCTTACTTCGTACAGCTTGCTCATACCATGATGAGTTTCGTACATCTTCTTACCTACAGTTTCGTAATCATCTTTTTCCAGTGCTTCACAAACGTCAAGTACACGTTGGATTTCTTCGATTACATATTCTGCACGCATATAGTCTTCAGCGCTGATATCAGCTTTTGCTTCTTCCAGCATAGCCATTGTACAGTCGCGCAGGAATTCCACATGCGGATGTTTCTTCTGGATAGCGGCAACAGCAGCTTCACAGCTTTGGCGACGCTTGTTGTAAGCAGAAGAAGCCAATTCGTGTTTCACAACTGAATCCATCAGAACCAGACGATAACCTTCCGGATGGAATGGGAAATACTGATACTCCAGTGAACGGCAATCCAGACGGATCAAGCTACCAGCTTTACCGAATACGGAAGCAAACTGGTCCATAATACCGCAGTTCACACCACAGTAATTATGTTCTGTAGCCTGGCCAACTTTAGCCAATTCGAACTTATCTATCTTGTTTTCACCAAACAGTTCGTTCAATGCGAAAGCATACGTACTTTCCAAAGCAGCAGAAGAAGACATACCTGCACCCAGAGGCACATCACCTGCAAAAGCAGTATTGAATCCCTTCACGTCAACGCCACGTTTAATCATTTCACGGCATACACCGAAAATATATCTTGCCCAGCTGGCGCGTGGAGCATTTTCTTCATTCAAACCGAATTCTACATAATCCTTCAAGTCGATAGAGTATGCCTTTACTTTGTCAGTACCGTTAGGTTTGATTTCAGCAATCATCCCTTTGTCTACCGCTCCCGGAAAAACGAATCCGCCGTTGTAGTCAGTGTGTTCGCCGATCAGGTTGATACGGCCCGGAGAAGCATATAAAAATCCAGTAGTTCCGTCAAAGTGTTTAATGAATCGACTTCTTACGTATTCTGTATCCATGATATTTATATTTTAAAGGTGAATAAATTGAATTCTATTCTATGTGATTATTCCACAGGAATATCCTTATTTACATTCTTGCAACCTACCAAGCCGTAGAACAACAGGTAAGCCAAAGCAGCGATAATCAACCAGTAGCTAGCCATATAACCTACAGAGTCAGAGATACTTTGTTGGATCAACGGCAATACACCACCACCAACAACCATCATCATAAAGATACCGGAAGCCTGTGCTGTATATTTTCCTAAGCCTTCTACTGCAAGGTTGAAGATACCACCCCACATTACAGAAGTACAAAGACCACAAAGTACAAGGAACAAGGCGCTCACAGGAACCTGTGCCATCATAAAGCCTTCGCCTACAGTGTAACCCGGCATTGAAACCGTTACATCTTTCGGAGTGAAGATAGCGATCAATACGAAAATGATAGCAGTAGCAGAAACAACGATCAACTGTGCACGGCTGGAAACCTTACCACTGATAGCACTACTTGCAGTACGTCCCACAAGCATCAGCAACCAATAGATAGCAGCGATAGCACCACCGATAGCAGCACCGTTCATCATGATACCGGCACCTTTATCGCTTGAATCGGCAAGATAGAAGTTCAGTGTACCTGGGATACCGATTTCAATACCTACATAAATAAAGATACCGATTACACCCAGTAAAGTGTGACGGAAGCTCCATGGGCTGTGAGAGAATTTCTCTTTCTTCACTCCACCTTTCTGAAGGTGTGGTTCAGGAATAGCAACAAATGAGATAACGATAAATGCAGCAACGAATACACCCATAGCAACGAAGAGCAGAGGAGCAACGTCAGACATAGCAGTACTTGAAGTAACAGTACCGATCAAAGCGCCTACAAAAAGCGGAGTCAATGTACCAGACAAAGAATTAAGAGCTCCACCAGTCTGAATCAGCTGGTTACCTTTGTTACCACCGCCACCGAGAAGGTTCAACATCGGGTTTACCACTGTGTTAAGCATACAAACGCAGAAACCGCAGATGAATGCACCAAGCAGATAGATTACAAAGTTTAATTTGATAACATACTCACCGAATGCGAATACTTCAGCACCTGCTCCGAATAAGCTGGAAAGATACTGTGTGAACAAACCGAGGAAACCTACTGCCATTGCAATCAAAGCAGTCTTCTTGTAACCGATCTTAACGAGCATGTTACCGGCAGGAATTCCCATAAACAGGTAAGCCAGGAAGTTCATCATATTTCCCATCATACCTAAAGTGTTCGAACCCGCATATTCATTTCTCCAGATTGTTCCGAATGGAGCAGCGAGGTTTGTTACGAAAGAGATCATCGCAAAGATGAAGAACATCGTGATAATTGCGACGAGATTACCGTTCTTTTTTTCTTGTGTCATGGTTCAAAAAAAATGTTAGTTTATAAAATTAGGTTAGTTATTTTTCAAATCTTATTCTTCTACTGTAAACTTGTAGACAGTGATCTGTTGGTATTCATCACCCGGCAGCAAAGTAGCCGATGGGAAATGAGGTTTGTTCGGAGTATCCGGGAAACACTGTGCTTCAAAGCAGATGGCGCTTCTGGCAGGGAATGTAGCTCCGTGTGCACCTTCAAATCCGTTGAGCCAGTTGCCCGTATAGAGTTGTACACCCGCTTCGGTGGTATATACTTCCATGATACGTCCGCTTTCCGGGTCCTTGCAAGTGGCAGCCAGGTCGAGCGAACCGCTTTCCATCTTGTTCAGTACATAACAGTGGTCATATCCTGCACCGAAAATCAGTTGTTGGAATTTGTCGTCAATACGTTCGCCTACAGTGTGCGGAGTACGGAAATCCATCGGAGTACCTTCTACTTTGGCAATTTCACCGGTAGGAATAGAGACTTCGTCGATAGGAGTATAGAAATCAGCGTTGATCGTAACGATGTGGTTGTTAACAGTAGGAGTAGGGTTGGAAATACCGGCGAGGTTGAAGAAACCGTGGTTAGTCAAGTTAACGACTGTAGCTTTGTCGGTGGTAGCACGGTATTCAATATTCAATGCATTAACTTCGTTGTCAAGGCGATAAGTCATCTCCACTTCCAGATTGCCGGGGAATCCCTCTTCGCCGTCAGCAGAAACATAGTTGAATTGCACTGTGCTCTCATCAATCTGGACAGCATCCCAAACACGGGCGTGGAAACCGGTAGGTCCACCATGCAGAGAGTTAGGTCCGTTGTTAATCGTGAGTTCATGTTCTTCGCCGAACAAGGTGAATTTTCCTTTCGCGATACGGTTGCCGTAGCGTCCGATAGTAGTGCTTAAGAAAGGTTCCGGGCTGTTGATGACGTGGTCGATGCTGTCGTGTCCGAGGATTACATTAGCATACTTACCGTTTTTGTCCGGTACCATGATAGAAAGAATGGCGCATCCGTAATTGGTTACAGCTACTTCCATTCCCTTTGTGTTTTTGAGGATAAATAAATCAGTTTTCTTATCATTTATATCCTTTTGGAAATCTTTCCGGCTGAGCCCTGATAGATTCCCTTCTGTTGGGAATGTGTTATTCATGTCTGGTATTATTAAAAATTTCCTGCAAATAAAGGGAAATTCTTTCTTACTCACAAATTATTCCGACTAAATATGACAGGTGCTTTAGGAAAGTTTAGCTTTATTACTTCATCTTCTTTGGATACAAGAACAAAAGATGATTTCTTAAATGAATTTTCATCCTCCTTTTCTTAAAAACTGAACTATTTTTTGTATGTTTGTTCCCGGATTGTAACAATCCGAGCGAATTTAATCTAAGTTTATAACAAGAAAAACAAAAATGTATCCATTAAAATTCGAACCTATTCTGAAGCAGACGCTTTGGGGGGGCGACAAAATTATTCCATTCAAGCATTTGAATTCAGACTTGAAAGGAGTAGGAGAAAGCTGGGAGATTTCCGGTGTTGAGAACAATGAATCCGTGGTGGCTAATGGCCCGGATAAAGGTTTAACCTTGGCCGATATGGTAAGAAAGTATCGCGAGGAGCTGGTTGGTGAAGCGAATTATGCCCGTTTCGGCAACAAATTCCCACTGCTCATTAAGTTCATCGACGCCAAACAGGATTTGTCAATCCAGGTACACCCAACAGATGAGTTGGCGAAGAAACGCCACAATTCGATGGGAAAAACCGAGATGTGGTATGTGGTAGATGCCGACAAAGGAGCTAAATTGCGTTCAGGATTCTCTGAACAGATTACCCCGAAAGAATATAAAGAACGCGTGTTGAACAATACGATTACCGACGTATTGCAGGAATATGAAATTCATCCGGGTGATGTTTTCTTCCTTCCTGCGGGACGTGTGCACAGCATCGGGGCAGGTTCTTTCATCGCCGAGATTCAGCAAACTTCTGATATAACTTATCGTATCTACGATTTCAACCGTAAAGATGCGAATGGTAAAACCCGCGAACTTCACACCGATTTAGCTCGTGAAGCCATCAACTACGAAGTGTTGGATGACTATCGCACTAAATACGAACCGTTGAAGGACGAACCGGTAGAACTGGTTGCTTGCACTTACTTCACGACTTCTCTGTATGACATGACTGAAGAAATCAGTTGCGACTATTCCGAACTCGATTCATTCGTGATCTTTATCTGTATGGAAGGATCCTGCAAGATGAGAGACAATGAAGGTAATGAACTGACTGTTAGTGCAGGAGAATCTATCCTGTTGCCTGCTACCACGCAAGATGTCACTATCACTCCCGAAGGAGAAAGTGTGAAATTGCTGGAAACATACGTATAAGATAATAGCGTACAAAATGAAGGTCATCCGACTTTGTTCCGTTCTCATGATGGACAAAGTCGGATGTTTTTTTGAAATATATAAAATAACTAGTGATGTAATGAGGAACAAAAATGGATTTAGCCGATGTGCAGAGTTCTACATCGGCCGTTTGCGAAAGGAGGGACGCTATTCTACGGCGCATGTCTACAAGAATGCTCTCTTCTCTTTCAGCAAGTTTTGCGGCACGCTCAATGTGTCGTTCAGACAAGTCACCCGGGAAAGTTTACGACGCTACGGGCAGTATCTTTACGAGTGTGGCTTAAAGCCCAACACGATTTCTACGTATATGCGTATGCTTCGTAGTATTTATAACCGGGGAGTAGAAGCGGGCATTGCGCCTTATGTGCCGCGACTGTTTCATGATGTTTATACCGGTGTCGATGTTCGCCAGAAGAAGGCCCTGCCTGCTGTCGAATTGCATAAGCTTCTGTATGAGGACCCCAAATCGGAGCGTTTGCGTCGTACACAGGCTATTGCTGCCCTGATGTTCCAGTTTTGTGGAATGTCGTTCGCTGATCTGGCTCACCTGGAGAAATCGGCTTTGGAACAGAATGTGTTGCGATACAACCGTATCAAAACTAAAACCCCGATGAGTGTGGAAGTACTTGATACAGCCAGTGAAATGATTAACCAGCTTCGCAATAGGGAAGATGCACAACCCGATTGTCCGGATTATCTGTTTGACATCCTTAGCGGCGATCAAAAACGTCTGGATGAAAGAGGGTACCGGGAATATCAGTCCGCTCTTCGCCAATTCAATAATTGTTTGAAGGACTTGGCAAGAGCCTTGCATTTGCAATCTCCAGTCACTTCCTATACACTTCGCCATTCTTGGGCAACGACAGCGAAGTATCGGGGAGTACCTATTGAAATGATTAGTGAATCATTGGGCCATAAATCTATAAAAACCACACAAATCTATTTGAAAGGCTTTGGACTTAAAGAACGTACAGAGGTAAATAAAGGGAATTTATCTTACATTAAAAACTGTTGTGTAGGCAGGGCAAAAAGTGCAAAGTATTAGTATTCAGAACTAAAGTATGTGTGTTACTTCTTAGGTAACGGA
>NZ_QSUR01000027.1:0-110510 GCF_003439055.1 Bacteroides sp. OM05-10AA | reverse complement strand
AGATTTTGAGATAATTGATACGATGATTGAGTTGTGCAACAGGCACGCATACCAACACCCGGGTGTCAGTGCTCATGAGACCCGGGTGTCAGATAAGTGTTGGCTGCAACAAAATTAAATCTTTATTATAGGAAAACAAAGGAATTCTTCTATATTTGTGCCATCCCTACAATATACTTAAGAAAAACATAAAACTATGATCAAGATTCTTCTACTGATAGACTATTCCAGTGAGTTCGACAGGAAGCTGCTACGGGGTCTTGTACAATACTCCAAAGAGAACGGCCCCTGGTTATTTTACCGCCTCCCCTCCTATTACAGTGCAATGTATGGAGAACAAGGTATTTTGAAATGGGCCAAAGAATGGAAAGCGGATGCTATCATCGGGCAATGGAACAATGATACGATTGATTTGCAGAAAGAACTGAATATACCTGTCGTATTGCAAAACTACCATCACCGAAGTGTCACTTACTCTAATCTCACGGGCGACTATAAAGGTACGGGAAGAATGGCAGCTCAATTCTTTGCCAAACGGATGTTTCGAAACTTTGCTTATTTTGGTGTCAAAGGGGTGGTTTGGTCCGATGAACGCAGTCAAGGCTACCGTCAGGAAGTGAAACGTATGGGCGGTGAGTATTTCAGTTTCGAATCTGATAAACAGGAAGATGAAATAAGGATGGAAGTCAGCCAATGGTTACAGAAGCTTCCCAAACCGGTTGCTTTATTTTGCTGCGACGATGCACATGCCCTGTTCATTTCAGAGACCTGCAAAATGACGAATATTCCTATTCCGGAAGAAATTGCTTTATTAGGCGTGGACAATGACGAACTGATGTGTAATATCTCCGACCCTCCTATTTCGTCCATAGAGCTCGAAGTGGAAAGAGGCGGATATTCTATCGGCAGACTGATTCACCAACAAATAAAAAAGGAACACGAAGGCAGTTTCAATATCGTCATCAACCCTATCCGTATTGAATTACGGCAATCTACGGAGAAACATAATATCAAAGATCCTTATATTCTGGAAGTAGTGAAGTATATAGAGACCCATTACGGTTCCGATTTGACCATAGAGTCTTTGCTTGCAAACATTCCGCTATCCCGCAGAAACTTCGAAGTGAAATTCAAGAATGCACTGAACACCTCTATATATCAGTATATTCTGAACTGCCGGTGTAATCATCTTGCAGATCTACTACTCACAACCGACCGCCCATTGGCCGATTTAGCAATGGAAGTTGGCTTTACAGACTATAATAACATTGCCCGGATTTTCAAGAAATTCAAAGGATGTTCACCTATTGAATACCGGCAGAAAAAGACTAGACAAAGATAAAATAAACGCTTTCTGAAGGCTGTTTTTCGTTTTGACATTAAGATCATTCATGAGAATGACCTACCTTTGTTTTCATACCTTTCGAAATACATTTTAGATATTAATACTATGCGAAGACATACCATAAGAGGAAAAACAAGAACGATTATCTATCCTATTATTATTTATTTTGGGGTCACCTCAATAATGGGGTGCAAAAGATTAGAGATTAACCAGACAAAAAGAAACTGGGAGAAGCTATCCGCTTACTTTACCCCACCACCACTGTACCAGGAAAAATTTGGGACTTACCACAATCCTCTTTTATTTTACAATGGAGATACAGTCAAAAACGCAGAGGACTGGCTAAAACGAAGAAAAGAAATAAAAGACAAATGGTTGAACCTAATCGGTCATTGGCCGGCCATCATCGCCAATCAAAAACTGGAGATTATAAAAACCACAGAACGCGAAGATTTCAAACAACATTTAGTGCGTTTTTATTGGACTCCTCTGGAACAGACTTACGGCTATTTACTGGAACCGAATAAAAAAGGGAAACATCCTGCCGTTATCACAGTATTCTACGAACCGGAAACTGCTATCGGATGGGGAGGAAAAGCTAATAGAGATTTCGCCTACCAATTAACAAAAAGAGGATTCGTTACTCTCTCATTAGGAACTAGACAGACCACCAAAGATAAGACTTACTCTCTCTATTACCCGACTATTAACAACTCCACTATGCAACCTCTTTCAGTACTTGCTTATGCAGCAGCCAATGCATGGGAAGTATTAGCCAGAGTCGAAAGTGTCGACTCTACCCGAATTGGTATCATGGGACACTCCTACGGTGCTAAATGGGCAATGTTTGCTTCTTGTTTATATGAAAAGTTTGCCTGCACCGTCTGGAGTGATCCAGGTATCGTCTTTGATGAAACCAAAAATAATTATATCAATTATTGGGAACCTTGGTACCTGGGATATTATCCCCCACCCTGGAAAAATATCTGGAGCAACAACGGCAATAACTCTTCAACAGGTGTCTATGCCAGACTATGCAAAGAGGGGCATGATTTACATGAACTCCATTCTTTATTGGCTCCTCGCCCATTTCTCGTATCAGGCGGTTATTCTGATAATGTAGACAGATGGATTCCATTAAATCACTCTGTCGCAGTCAACCGGCTTTTGGGTTATCATCATCGAGTGGCAATGACGAACAGACCCAAGCATGATCCTACTCCCGAATCAAACGAAACCATATATAAGTTCTTCGAATGGTTCTTAAAAAGAAAAACGCCAAAAGAAGATTAACGATGTATTATTCTTCGTTTTTTGAAGATAGTTTTTCGTTTTTGCCACCGCGCATGTCTTTGAAACAGAATACTTTTGTATCATTAACTAGTTAACCGGTCTAAAGAGACTATTGTTAGAAATTAAAATTTCAAATCGACGATCTAATATTTAAAAACTTATCATGCAATGAAGAAAATCAGATGGAATCCAAGGTTAGTAACCTCGTTGTTTATTACTCTTTTAATGTGCACTCTCGATTGTCTTGCACAAGAAGTAATAAAAGGGTTTGTGAAAGATGGTAATGATGAACCATTACCTGGCGTATCTGTAGCTGTCAAGGGTACTACTAATGTTGGTACCATTACAAATGTTGATGGAAAATATAGCATTAATGCCCATAAGAATGACGTATTGGTATTCTCTTATATCGGAATGGTCAGCCAGGAAGTAAAGGTAGGCAATAAGACGAATATCAATATCACTCTTAAAGAAGATGTTTCCTCTCTGGATGAAATCGTAGTAGTAGGCTATGGAACTCAAAAGCGCGGTAGTCTGACCGCCGCTATATCTACTGTCTCCGATAAAGAAATCCTTAAAGCCCCAACCATGGGAATCAGTAATATCATCGGTGCACGTGTTGCCGGTATTTCCGCCGTACAAGCCAGTGGACAACCCGGTGCGGATAATGCCTCCTTGTCCATACGCGGACAAAGTGGTATTATCTATGTTATTGACGGTATCAGAAGAAGCGCAAGTGACTTCAACGGACTCGATCCGAATGAAATAGAATCTGTGTCTGTATTAAAGGATGCATCCGCCGTAGCCGTTTATGGTCTGGACGCAAATGGAGCATTCATTGTCACAACCAAAAAGGGACAAACAGATAAAGTCACCATTAGCTATACAGGTACTGTGGGTATCAGCCAGAATGCAGAAGAACAAGAATGGCTCGACGGACCGGGATATGCTTATTGGTACAATAAAGCCCGTCTTCTACAAGGTGATACGGAAGTATTTACCGTCGACATGGTGCGCAAAATGCGCGAGGGTGTCGACGGATGGGGAAATACCAATTGGTACGATAAAGTATATGGAACCGGTGTTCGCCAACATCACAATATTTCAGCATCAGGAGGAAGTGAAAAGGTTCGTTTCTTCACATCTATCGGTTATCTGGAAGAAAAAGGAAATATAGATAAGTTCAAATACCGTCGAATGAATCTTCGTTCTAATATTGATGCACAGTTGGCTAAAGGACTTAGTCTGTCATTAGGTGTTTCGGGGCGTATAGAAAAACGGGATGCTCCCAAATTTTCTGCCAATCCGGATGATTGGATGAATATTCCCCAACAGGTATGCTATGCTTTGCCATACGTACAGGACACTTATGAATATAATGGGAAAATATACGATGTTTCAACCCCGACTTCCGGCTCTCCGGTAGCTCCTATCGCATCCATATACGATTCAGGATATAACAGGTCCAACCAATCATATATGCAGTCCAATTTCAGTCTGAAATACGACACACCTTGGCTTAAAGGATTAAGTTTAAAATTTCAGGGAGCGTACGACTTAGTTCATGGGATGACTAAACAGTTAACCAAGCCGAATGAAGTCATGATTATGGATTTACCTAATGCAGCCACTACCACACTCACCTACCATAAGGACTACAGTGTTTTGAAAGATACACCTATATTATCCGAATCGGCATCACGCGCCCAGGAGTTCACTACGCAAACCAGTATTACGTACGATAACAAATTTGGAGATCACTCGATCGGAGTATTATTACTGGCCGAAACACGGGAACGTAATAGCAACAATCTCGGTGTAACGGGAACCGGATTAGATTTTATTCAGTTGGATGAGTTGAACCAAATCACAGGATTCACCAAAGAGGGGAAAGAGCAACCTGCTATACCTTCGGGTAGCAGCAGCCAAACACGCGTAGCCGGTTTTGTAGGTCGTTTGAACTACAATTACGCTGACAAATATTATTTGGAAGCCTCACTACGCCACGATGGTAGTTATCTGTTTGGTGGTATGAACAAACGCTGGGTCACCCTGCCCGGCCTCTCTCTTGCCTGGAGAATCAATAATGAAAAATGGTTTCATGCTACTTGGGTAGACAACCTGAAATTAAGAGCAGGTATTGGAAAAACTGCAACCAGCGGTATCCAGCCTTTCCAATGGAGAAATACGATGAGCACATCCCCCAATTCTGTAGTAATAGGCGGAGCCAGTCAGACAGCTATCTATCCGTCCGTATTGGGAAATCCCAATTTGACATGGGCGCAATGCCTCAACTATAATATCGGAGTAGATGTAACTTTATGGAATGGATTATTAGGAATGGAACTGGATGCTTTCTATAAATATGAATATGACAAATTATCTTCCGTAACCGGTTCACACACTCCTTCCATGGGAGGCTATTACTTCTCAACTGCAAACGTTAATAAAGCAGATTATAAAGGTTTTGACGTCACCTTTACACATCAGAACAGAATCGGAAGTTTCAGCTATGGAGCTAAATTAATCTGGTCATACGCATACGGAAGGTGGCTCAAATATGCAGGTGATTCTGAAAACACACCGGAATACAGACGACTGACCGGAAAGCAAATCGGTTCGAAAATGGGATTCATAGCCCAGGGATTGTTCCAAAGTGAGGAAGAGATAGCCAACTCCGCTACTATGCCTGACCGACCGGCTTATCCCGGATATATCAAGTATGTCGACAGAAATGGAGACGGTATTATAACAGTCAATCAAGATCAGGGGTATGTAGGTAAAAGCTCAAGACCGACCCATACAGGTTCTTTCAATTTATTTGGTAACTGGAAAGGATTCGATTTCGATATTTTGGCATCATGGGGACTTGGTAGCGATGTTGCATTAACCGGGGTATATACGGCAAGTGGTTCATCCGGAATCCAAAGTGCTACGGCCTTCACGCGTCCTTTCTATCAGAATGGTAATGCACCAGTCTATCTGGTGGCAAACTCCTGGACACCCGAGAATACAAATGCAGAGTTTCCTTGTCTGGAAATCAATCCGAGAAGTTTGAATAACGGGCTGGCCTCTACATTCTGGTACCGTAACGGAAACTATTTGAGAATAAAAACAGCGCAAATAGGATACAATTTCCCTAAAAAATGGTTGAGTCCATTGGGAGTGGAAGCTCTTCGTCTCTATGTCGAGGGATACAACCTTCTGACTTTCAGCGCTGTATCCAAGTACAACATCGACCCGGAATCTCCAGCTGTAAACAATGGATATTATCCGCAACAAAGGACTTATACACTTGGAGCTAAAATCACATTCTAAAATATACGCTATATGAAAAAGTTATCTATTAATATATCACTCTTCTTTGTGTTGCTGACTTTAAGTTCGTGCAACGACTGGTTGGATGAAGTAAAACAAACGACTACCGTTAGTGATGAAATCATCTGGCAAGATGAAACCCAGGTTGACAAATATGTGAATAGTTTCTACCCCCTCCTGCATGATTACGGTCAATTCGGGGAGGCCCAATTCTACGGAAGTTTTACAGAAAGTCTGACTGACGCATTTAAGTATGGTTCATATACGCTGGGACACAGAGCCGGCCATCCTAATCTTTATGTGCTAACACCGGATGCTATCTCTCCGGACAACTGTCTATACAGTATCTGGCTACGTTCAACAGCATACAAACAGATTCGAGAAACAAATCAATTTCTATCTCTACAAAGAAAATATTCCGAATTTTCAGCAGACAGAAATAAGCTCTGGGAAGCTCAAGTACGCTTTTTCCGTGCATTTGTATATTTCCAGTTAGCCAAAAGACATGGAGGCGTCATCTTATATGATGATCTGCCGGTATCAACTAATAAAGCTCGCAGTAGTGCTGAAGAAACCTGGCAATTCATAGCCGACGATCTTGATTTTGCAGCCAATAATTTACCCAAGGAGTGGGATGCGGCAAACAAAGGGCGTATCACTAAAGGAGCAGCTTATGCACTGAAATCGAGAGCAATGTTATATGCCAAGCGCTGGCAGGATGCCTATGATGCTGCTAATAATGTAATTGCGCTCAAGCTATATGGTCTGACAGACAAATATGAAGATGCATGGAAAGGGAATAATAAAGAAGCGATTCTGGAGTTTGATTATGATGCCGCCAACGGACCTAATCATCTTTTTGACCGATATTATGTACCACAATGTGATGGTTATGACAATGGTTCAACAGGAACTCCTACGCAGGAAATGGTAGAATGTTATGAAAGCAAAAATGGAGAAAAGATAGACTGGACACCCTGGCATGGCATTACTGATGAAACTCCTCCATACGACCAACTGGAACCTCGCTTCGCTGCAACTGTAATCTATAGAGGATGTACCTGGAAAGGGAAAAAGATGGATTGCAGCCTTGACGGAAAGAATGGTGTGTTTATGCCTTACCGGGAACAGGGTACTTCATACGGAAAAACCACAACCGGTTATTTTTTAAGGAAATTGTTAGACGAAACGCTGACAGACGTCAAAAATGGGAAAAGCGCCCAACCGTGGGTTGAAATTCGCTATGCCGAAGTTTTATTGAACAAAGCGGAAGCAGCTTATCGACTCAATAAGATCGGGGAAGCCCAAAGTGCCATGAATGAGGTACGCGCCAGAGTAAAAGTGAATTTACCGGGTAAATCCTCTACAGGCGAGGTTTGGTTCAAAGATTACAGAAATGAAAGAAAGGTTGAACTAGCCTATGAAGGCCATTTATTCTGGGATATGCGTCGTTGGGAATTAGCTCATATTGAATATAACAACTATCGCACACATGGCTTCAAAATTATTGGTGCTACCAATACATACGAATATGTTGATTGCGACGGACAGGACCGCAAGTTTATAAAGAAATTATATGTCCTTCCTGTACCGTCTGAAGAATTGAAGAACAACTCATTGATTGAACAGTATGATGAATGGAAATAACAATAAAACTCTTAGAACAATGAAAAACAAAATTATATCAATCATCCAGGCATTAGTTCTTCTATGGGGAGTAACTAGTTGTCACAGTCCTGAAGAGTTGGGTTCTGACATTCAACGCGAAGGTATCAACAGCATCACTGCATCGTTTCCGAACGATGACAGTAGCGAAAATAGTTTCAAAGGTGAAATAGATTATACCAATCATTCAATCACATTTGTTTTCCCATACAATTATCCCAAATTGTCGGATAATGTATTGCCGACCTCTGCACTAAAACGAGTAAGATTGAGTGCCAGCCTAGCGAATAATGTCAGTGTAACTCCGCCATTACTTTATATGGATCTTACCCAAGACAACTACATCACAGTGAAAGATCAGACCTCTGGGACTAGTATCGAATTCAAAGTAATAGGTGAAATCCGCAAGAGCAACGAATGCAGCATCACCAAATTCGATATTCCTGCCATAGGGCTACTGGGAGTCATTAATGAAAATGAAAAAACAATTTCATTAGTAACCATAGATAATGTAGGGGAGCAGATAGCAAACATTGATATCTCGCATGGAGCAACTTGCAATCCCAACCCCGAAACAGAGGCACTAGACTATGAACAAGAACAGACTATTGTCGTTACAGCACAGAATGGCATAGATAAAGCGACATATACGGTGAAAAAAGATATTCCGCAAAAAACTGTTGCAGGTATCCGCCAAGGAAGCGGTAAGTTATTATGGTCTAAAAGACTATCTGAAATCAGCGGTATTCTACTACCGGGTAAAGTAACCGGACTTGCAGTAGTCGACAAATATGTTGTCATCAACGAACGTGCCAATGATCGTGCCATTTACTTAAATAGCCAAACCGGAGAAATAGCAGGTTCTATGGATATCAGTCAATTTGCCGGTGATAATTCAAACTTCCATGCAACAGCAGACCGGGGAAATAACATTTTATTCTGCAGCTATACTCCATCAGGAGGTACTTTCACTGTATGGAAAGCTAATGGAGTGAATGAGAAACCACAGAAATATATTGAATATAAAACTGGCACTAATATAAGATTCGGCTGGAAGATTTCTATCCAGGGGGATTTGGACGCCAATGCCCTTATCACAACTCCTGTATTCCAGAAAGACAGTAAAGTGCAGTTTGCCCGCTGGCGTGTCGTAAACGGTGTCTTACAAACGCAGGATCCGGAATTTGTCATTATGAGTTCCTCTCTACTGACTTCAAACTGGATTAAATGGGCGGATGTGATTTATACCGATGACACCGACACTCAAAGTGACTATTTCTTGGCCAGCCATGTCACAGACACTTCCGCCAAACGCTATTTCTACTGGTTTAAAGGAACAGACAATAGCATAAAAGCTGCAAATACAGGTGCTCCAGGTAACACAATTATCAATGCTGTAGACTATGCTGTGTTCAACAAAGTTCCTTATGTCATTTACAATCAAGTAAATAGTTTCAACTATGCCGTAACAGGTTCTGATGCTGTCCGTATGTATGACCTTAGCAGCGGTTCATTCGATAACCAGATAGTAGTATGCCCGGACAAGATATATGGAGGTCTCGAGAATTCTGGTCAGAACACCGAAGGAACAGGAGATGTCGTATTCAAAGCAGCCAAAAACGGTTATTATCTATACGTCTATCTCGTATTCTCTAATGGAGGTATCGCCTGCTATCAATATGACTGTATTGATATGTAATATAAACAATCAGTAATCAACCTTATAATATATCACTAAATATGAACTTGAAAAATATATGGATAATAGCAGTTGCAATACTTGTATATGCTTGCAATGCAGAAGAAACAAGATCATGGGAAGTCACTTTTGATCCAAACAAGCCCAAAGATCCAAGTGAACAGAACATTATTAATGTGGCGGCAGGCAAATTCTATAAAATGAATGTTATAGCCAACAGTGCCTACGCTGACAAGGCCCCTCTCGACCCCTGGACATCCGGCACCAAACTGACGGATGAGGAGACTGGTACCCTTTCAACCAAAAACAGAGGGGTTGGTTGGGATGTACAAACTGTAGAAGTAATAATTGATTTGGGATCATCACGCAGTATCACAGAAGTATCGGTACATGCTATTTCCGATCCGACATCACAAATTGCATTCCCTTCTCAAATAGAAGTATCAACCAGCAAGGACAAAAGCCAATGGGAAAAAGCAGCCTCACCAATTAGCTATTCCGACAGTAACGGAAAGTCGGACGCTTGGGGAAAAACAGACTTTAGTAATGTAACATGCAGATATGTGAAAGCGACTCTCAAATCTTCAGCTTCCACCAGTACGATGATGCTTATCGACGAAATCAAGGTAATGGGAGAATTTCATAATGATATGAAGTACGTCCCCCAAAAAGGATGTTATCATGGAGCATTCCCACCATTATACGGATTCGATCCGGAAGATCGCGAAGGAAGTACTGACCAGTGTGCCGTTGCCTTATTCGAAAAATTGGTAGGAAAGCAACTATCTATGATCTTATGGTATCAGAATATGGAACCAGGACGAAATTTCAGCGAAATGCAAACAGTACGTGAGAAATACTGGGGAAAAAACTATCAGGGCAAATATCGATTCTTCCTTTACGGATGGCTGCCCGTCATTCCCACCCAGCAAATAGCAAATGGTGAACTTGACGATTTTCACAAATCATACTTCGCCGAAGTAGCTGTCCAAAAAGTACGTGACATGGGACCTATCTGGTTCAGGCCAGCCAATGAAATGAATGGAAGCTGGACTCCGTATTACGGAGATCCCACAAACTATGTCAAGGCTTGGAGACGTATGTATAACATTGCAGAACAGTTGGGTGTCACTGCCTACAATGTCTTCGTATGGTCACCCAACAGTGTAAGCATGCCGGGTACGGAAGCAAATGCAATGAAAAACTATTACCCAGGAGATATGTATGTAGATTGGCTGGGAGTAAGCTGTTATCCACCGTCGCTTAGTGCCACTTATCCGGAAGAAAGAAGATATCCGCTCACGCTGATGCAAGGAATCAAGCAGGTATCGGCAGACAAGCCTATCATGATTAGTGAAGGAGGATACTCCAATACATGCGACCACCAGAGATGGGTAAGAGAATGGTTTAAGCTGAAGGATGAAGAGCCACGCGTCAAGGCCGTCGTATGGGAGAATCACGAAAATGCAGAGAATGGTGACCGCCGTCTGCAAAGTGATCCTCTGGCACTTGAACTGTACAAGGAACTCGTCCAGGATCCTTACTGGCTTGATTTGATCCCGGATGCTGTGTACAATGAAATTGAAACAAGAAAGAATAATTCAAAATAATCAAAGACAACAAGTATTTTAGTATGAAAAGACTAACTCCATATAGCTGGCTGATTCTGATTATATTCTCCTCCTGCCTGACCGGTAATAAAGTAGCAAGTACTGATAAGCAGATAGAAAGTTTATTATCGCAAATGACTTTGGAAGAGAAAATTGGAATGTTGCACAGTAACACGATGTTTTCAAGTACCGGTGTTCCAAGGCTTGGCATCCCCGACCTGCACTACTCCGACGGACCTCACGGAGTAAGATTTGAGGGAGTAGCCAATGGGTGGGAATCCGCCCAATGGGATAACGACGCATGTAGCTATCTACCTGCATTAAGCGCCTTAGCATCTACTTGGAACCGTGATCTGGCACAGCTATATGGAGAAGTTCTTGGAGCTGAATGTAAAGCACGCGGCAAGCATTTGAGTCTGGCTCCGGGAGTCAACATTCACCGTTCCTTACTTAATGGACGTAATTGGGAATATTTCAGCGAGGATCCCTTCTTCTCCGGTGAACTGGCTGTTCCATATATACAAGGAGTACAGTCACAGGGAGTAGCCTCTTGTGTGAAGCATTTTGCTCTAAATAGCCAGGCATACAATCAGTACAAAGTGAGTGTAGAAGTAGACGAACGTACCTTACATGAGATTTATCTTCCGGCTTTTGAAGCTGCCATACAACGAGGTGGAGCCATGGCAGCCATGGCGGCATATAACAAGGTTCGAGGGTTGTGGTGTACGGAAAGTCCTTATCTTCTTGATACTTTACTTCGTGATGAACTAGGGTTTGACGGATTAGTCGTATCAGACTGGAATGCAGTCCATAACACAGAGCGAACAGCTCTGTGTGGTATGGATGTCGAAATGGGAACAAGCATCAAAGAAAATGGGAAATATGCTTTCAATAAATATTATTTGGCCGATCCTTTATTGAAGAAAGTACGTAATGGAGAGATTCCGGAAGAAGCTGTCAACAAAAAAGTACGTAATATTCTGAAATTGATGATTCGACTTGATTTAATAGGACAAGCTCCTTATGACACCACAGGTATGGCAGCTAAACTTGCAATACCAACTCATACCAAGGCTGCCAGAAAAATAGCGGAGGAATCATTGGTATTATTGAAGAATTCCAAAGATATGCTACCACTAGACCCGGCACAATACAAGAATGTCGCAGTGATTGGCGCAAATGCAACCGAAGTATTTGCAGCAGGAGGTGGCAGTACAAAACTTAAAGCTAAATATGAAGTTACTCCTTTGGAAGGGCTACAAAATCTTTTAGATGGAAAAGCCCGGATCGAATATGCACCCGGCTATCAATTGAATAAAAAGGCATATAAGGTTGGCCATTGGTTCACGAACGAATTTGATAAATTCGATGAAGAGTTATATAAGAAAGCAATCAATACAGCTGCTCAAGCAGAATTGGTAATCTATATAGGTGGAACCTCCCACGAACATGGTTCTGACTGTGAAGGGTATGATAAACCGAATTTAAAGCTTCCCTACCAACAGGACAGATTATTAAAAGGTATCCTGGAGGTTAATCCCAACACTGTAGTGGTACTAATCTCCGGCGGCCCCGTCGAGATAGGAGAATGGTATAATGATGCTACGGCATTACTGCATGGCAGTTTTCTAGGGATGGAAGGAGGAAACGCACTGGCACGTACATTGTTTGGAGAAGTCAATCCTTCGGGAAAATTGACTACTACCTGGTGTAAGCGTCTGGAAGATATGCCCGATCACGTATTTGGAGAATATCCGGGTATAAACGACACCGTCCGTTTCAAAGAAGGGCTTATGGTCGGCTACCGCTACTTCGATACTTACCGTGTAGTCCCCCAATTTGAATTCGGTTATGGATTATCCTATACCACTTTTACTTATTCAGACATAAAGATGAAACCTGTATGGAAAGACTCGGACACAGAATTTGCCGTATCATTCACCATTACTAACACAGGAAAACGATATGGCCAGGAAATCGCACAGTTATATTTGCATCAAAACAAATGTTCTGTAGAACGCCCGCTTAAAGAATTAAAAGGGTTCACTAAGGTTGGCTTAAAACCGGGTGAATCCAAACAAGTCACTATCAAGTTACCGCGCCGCGCCTTACAATACTACGATACCGAAAGTAAACACTGGAAAGACGAACCGGGTATATTTACAGTATTAATAGGCGCATCGTCACGGGACATCAAATTACAGAAAGATTTCGAACTGAAAAAATAAAAACACATGGGAAACAATAACCTTATAAGCAGCAAAAAGACATACTACATATCAATTGCAATTCTGGCAGGGATGTTCTTTATCTTTGGATTTGTATCGTGGGTCAATGCCATACTGATTCCATACTTCCGCATATCCTGCGAACTGACACATTTCGAATCCTACTTTGTCGCCTTTGCATTTTATATCGCCTACTTTGTAATGGCTATCCCCTCGGGAGTACTTCTCAAGAAAGTAGGATTCAAGCGAGGTATTATGTATGGTTTTATGCTTACCGCCTTAGGAGCTTTCTTATTTGTCCCGGCAGCATTGGCCCGTCAGTTCGAGATATTCCTGGCCGGTCTGTTTTCCATCGGCACCGGATTAGCCATATTGCAAACTGCTGCTAATCCTTATGTCACTATTATCGGTCCTATTGATAGTGCCGCCAGACGAATCAGTATTATGGGAATATGCAATAAATTCGCTGGTATCGTCTCACCACTCATATTTGCTGCATTGATATTAAATGTTACCGACAAGGAGCTTTTTGCCACTATAGAATCGGGGACTTTAGACATAGTCACAAAGAACGCTATGCTTGACGAATTAATACAACGCGTCATTGTGCCTTATGCTGTTCTTGGCGTTATTTTACTGCTTACCGGTATCGGTATCCGTTACTCCATTCTGCCTGAAATCAATACAGACGAAGAAAACAGCACGGAAGATACAGGTAGCCACCATCACACCAGAAAAAGTATTTTCGACTTTCCTTACCTTATCTTGGGAGCAGTGGCTATATTTCTTCATGTAGGAACACAAGTTATCGCAATCGATACAATCATCAATTATGCCAATTCAATGGGTATGGACCTGCTCGAAGCTAAAACATTTCCCTCATATACATTGGCCTGCACTATGATTGGTTACCTGCTGGGTATCCTGTTAATACCGAAATATGTTTCACAGAAAAATGCACTTATAGGTTGTACCATCATCGGATTACTCCTTTCATTCGGAGTTGTATTTGCAGATTTTGAAGTAACTCTGTTCGGTCATCATGCCAATGCCTCCATTTTCTTTCTGAATGCATTGGGTTTCCCGAATGCTTTAATCTACGCAGGTATCTGGCCACTTTCCATTCATGGACTGGGGAAATTCACCAAAACCGGTTCCTCTCTTCTTATCATGGGATTATGCGGCAATGCCATTCTGCCTCTGATATATGGTCATCTGGCAGATATGTATAGTCTGCGTTTCGGCTATTGGGTATTGATTCCCTGCTTTTTATATTTGGTTTTCTTTGCAGTTAAAGGTCATAAAATAGACTCCTGGAAATAAATTAAAAACGAAATAATATGGAAAGACTCATCATAACAAATGGAAAACTCATTCTGCCAACAGGCATAGAAATGGGCCAAATATTGATATGTGAAAATGGAAAAATTGAGCAGATTATTCCCAATGAGAGCTATCAACCGCTCGTCGGTGACAAAGTAATAGACGCCCGTCAGAATTATGTCTCACCAGGATTCATCGACATGCATATCCACGGAGGAGGAGGACATGACTTCATGGATGGCACTGTCGAGGCTTTTCTCGGAGTGGCCGAGACACATGCCAAGTACGGTACCACTGCAATGGTTCCCACCACACTTACCAGCACTAACGAGGAGTTAATGACGACGTTTACCGTATATCGGAAAGCTAAAGAAATGAATGTCAATGGTTCGCAGTTTATCGGTTTACATTTGGAAGGACCTTACTTTTCACCGAAACAATGTGGTGCGCAAGACCCGAACTTCCTGAAAAAACCGCAAGTAGAAGAATATAATGCCATTCTGGAAGCCTCAAAAGATATTATCCGTTGGAGCATAGCTCCAGAGTTGGAGGGTGCTCTAGCACTAGGGAAAACTCTGCAACAACATCATATTCTCCCCTCCATCGCTCATACCGACGCGATTTATGAAGAAGTTGAGGAAGCCTTTACAGCAGGTTATACACATGTGACCCACCTTTATTCGGCTATGTCATCAGTGACTCGCAGAAATGCTTTCCGTTATGCCGGAGTAGTAGAAGCCGCCTACTTGATTGAAGATATGACAGTGGAGATTATTGCCGATGGCATACATCTTCCGAAACCTCTGCTCCAATTCGTATACAAATTCAAAGGAGTTGATAGAACAGCCCTCTGCACTGATGCCATGAGAGGAGCGGGTATGCCGGACGGTGAATCGATATTAGGCAGCCTCAACAACGGGCAGAAAGTCATTATCGAAGACGGAGTGGCCAAAATGCCGGATCGGACAGCTTTTGCCGGTAGTGTTGCAACAACTGACCGACTGATTCGAACCATGGTATATTTAGCCGGTGTTCCTCTCATTGACACTGTTCGTATGATGACCCTGACGCCCGCCCGTATTCTTCATATTGACAAAGAAAAAGGCTCTTTAGAAATTGGTAAGGATGCCGACATAGTCATTTTTGATAATCAAATAAATATAAATAATACAATATTAAAAGGCCATGTTATCTATACTAAATGAAACTAAGACCAAAGTTTTTCAGCAGGAACAATTAACAGTTCGAATTTTTCCATCCATTCAAGAGATGGGCAGTGTAGCCGCAAAAGAAGTCGGCGACCAAATTTGTCGCTTATTGGAAAGCAAACCGGAGATAAATATGATTTTCGCCGCTGCCCCCTCACAAAATGAGTTTTTGAGTCATCTGATTCATGACAAACGCATCGACTGGACCAGAATAAACGCTTTTCATATGGATGAATACATCGGTATACATCCGAAAGCCGCACAAAGTTTTGGACATTTCCTTAGAATTCGTATCTTTGACAAAGTTCCTTTCAAGAAAGTCAACTATCTGAATGGCCTGGCAGAAAACCTTGAAGAGGAATGTCAGCGATATGCAGATTTGCTGACTATGCATCCGGTTGACATCGTTTGTCTGGGAATTGGAGAAAATGGGCATATCGCTTTCAATGATCCGGATGTAGCAGATTTTAATGATCCCAAACTTGTGAAAGTAGTTGAACTGGACCCAATATGTCGCCAACAGCAAGTCAATGAAAAATGCTTCAAGACACTAGACTTAGTACCCAAAGAAGCTTTAACACTCACGATACCGGCTTTGCTAAAAGCTGAATGGATGTTTTGTATCGTCCCGTTCAAAAATAAAGCTCAAGCAGTCTATCAGACTGTTTATGGTGAAGTTTCAGAAAAATGTCCGGCCAGCATATTGCGAAGAAAAGAAAATTCTTCGTTATATTTGGACCCGGAAAGTGCAGAAAGAATTAATTTATAAAGGATTATGAAAAACAGAATCTCATTTCTTCTTATACTACTGGCTATCAGCTTCAGTATACACGCACAAAAAGTTATGCGGATCGGAATTATTGGTCTGGACACATCCCATTCCACCGCTTTCACCGAATTGATTAATAGTGGTTCGGATGAGACCTTTTCCAAAGGTTTTAGGGTAGTGGCAGCGTATCCGTACGGTTCAAAAACTATTCAATCCAGTTACGAACGAATCCCCGGATACATTGAAAAGGTCAAAGCAAATGGTGTGGAAATCACCTCATCAATAGCAGATTTACTGGAAAAAGTAGACTGTGTCCTTTTGGAAACCAATGACGGCAGAATACATTTGGAACAAGCCGTCGAGGTATTCAAATCAGGTAAGATATGCTATATTGACAAACCTATCGGAGCTACTTTAGGAGATGCAATCGCTATTTATGAAATGGCAGAAAAATACAATGCACCTGTTTTCTCCTCTTCTGCTCTTAGATTTACTCCTCAAAACCAGAAATTAAGAAATGGAGAATTTGGCAAAATCCTTGGAGCCGATTGTTATTCTCCTCACAAGGTGGAACCAACGCATCCGGATTTCGGTTTCTATGGTATTCATGGAGTAGAAACATTATACACAATTATGGGGACAGGATGCGAATCGGTCAACCGGATGTCTTCAGATAGAGGGGATGTAGTAGTAGGACGATGGAAAGATGGCAGAATCGGAACTTTCAGAGCGATTATAAAAGGACCGCAAATTTATGGTGGAACTGCTTATACTTCAAAAGGAGCAGTAGCCGCAGGAGGTTACCAAGGTTATAAAGCGCTTCTTGAGCAGATTCTTAAATACTTTCAAACAGGAATTTCACCTATCTCCAAAGAAGAGACAATCGAAATATTCACTTTCATGAAAGCATCCAATATGAGTAAAACAGAGAATGGAAGAATTGTTACATTGGAAGAAGCTTATCAAAAAGGTTGGAAAGATGCCCGAAAACTAATTAAAACTTATAAAAAGTAAGAGGATGAAATCTATATATAAAGGGACTGGCATTATAGCAATTTTATTTATAGTCGTTTCTTGTTCTTTCTCGAAAAAGCAAGCTGCGAATAGGATAGAGACAAATGGTATACCCCAATTGGAAATAGTAGTACTCGATCCCGGACATTTCCATGCCAGCCTGCTTCAAAAAGAGACATTGACAGATGTCAGTGACACCATCCGGATATATGCCCCCGAAGGAACAGACGTCAATCAATATCTGGAAAGCATTGATTCTTATAACCAGCGGGCGGAATCTCCTACGACATGGAAAAAACAAGTATATACCGGAGATGATTATCTTCAGAAAATGCTTGCCGATCATAAAGGTAATGTAGTAGTATTGGCTGGAAACAATCAAAAAAAGACGCGCTATATCATGGAGTCTATCAAAGCCGGATATCATATCCTTGCCGATAAGCCACTGGCTATCAATCCACAAGATTTCAAGTTATTGACAGAAGCCTATCAACTCGCCAAAGAAAAGAATCTTCTTTTATACGATCTGATGACGGAACGATATGATATTCTCAATATCATAGAAAAAGAGCTTTTACATCAGACGGAATTATTCGGAGATTTACAAAAAGGTTCACCGGACAATCCATCTGTCATAATGGAAAGCGTACATCATTTTTTCAAGACTGTTTCCGGCAAACCATTAATTCGCCCGGCATGGTATTATGATGTAGAGCAACAAGGAGAGGGCATTGCAGATGTTACAACACATCTGATCGACCTCATCAACTGGCAATGTTTTCCTGATGAAACGATTCATTATCTATCGGATGTCACTGTGAATGCCGCCAAACACTGGCCAACTCCAATTACATTAGCAGAGTTCAGTCAATCGACACAAATTGATTCTTTTCCCGCTTATCTTAACCGATACATAAAAAACGATGTATTGGAAGTGATGGCAAACGGAAGTCTCAACTATACCGTTAAAGGGATTTGTATAGGAATGAAAGTCACATGGAATTATACTCCACCCACTAACGGAGGAGATACATTTACTTCCATAAAGAAAGGAAGTAAAGCCACTTTAAAAATCGTTCAGGATGAAAAAAATGGATTTGTAAAAGAGCTATATATACAGAAAGAATCGGACATTGACAATCGGACATTTGAAGCTCAATTGCAAAAAACAGTGGAACAGCTTCAAATAACTTATCCGTTCTTATCTGTCAAAAACAAAAAGAATGGAACTTATCTGATTGACATACCACAGGAAAAACGATTAGGACACGAAGAACATTTCAGCAAAGTGGCAAAGGCTTTCCTGCATTATGTACACAATCAGGATATGCCGGAATGGGAAAATGAAAATACACTAGCTAAATATTACATTACTACTACTGCTGTAGAAATGGCAAAGAAAGGAAACAAATAAACAAAACAATAGGTGTTAGAAACAAGATGCAAATATTATGAAAATGAAGCCATGTTTCATGGCTTCATTCCTCATATCATGGGGACCCGATTCGATATCCTGCTCATTCATTCCGATATCGACCGATTGAATACACTTTGGGCAGATATCACCTATGAGCTGGAGCGATTGGATAAAATATTAAATCGTTTTGATCCTCATAGTGAAGTTTCCAAGATTAATAATCATGCTTCTCAAAGCAAGATTCAAATCAGCAAAGAGATGGAATCAATCTTACAGCTTTGCTCATACTATTATGAGACCACTTCACACTTATTCGACATTACATTAAAAGACTTCTCCAGAATACAACTTCATGAACATTCATGCATCTCCTTTATATCTCCTGATATTTCACTTGATTTTGGAGGTTTTGCCAAAGGATATGCTTTGAAGAAAATAAGAAAATTCATTGAACAGGAGAATATTAGTGATGCATTTGCTAATTTTGGAAACAGTTCGATCCTGGGTATGGGACATCATCCTTATGGAGATTGTTGGAAAGTCAGTTTTCTAAACCCATACAATCAGTCTCTTCTAAAAGAATTCGATCTGCAGGATACAACATTATCCACTTCCGGTAATACGTTACAATATACCGGACACATTATGAATCCGCTTACAGGCATATTTAATGAACAACGAAAAGCAAGTTCTATCCTGTCCCCCGACCCGTTGGAAGCCGAAGTTCTTAGTACGGTCTGGATGATTGCCAATGAACAGGAACAAAAAAAGATTTCAGAAAAGTTCAATAATATACAAGCAACCCTATACAATTTATGATATGAAAGAACATAAAGAAAAAGGAGTAGACTTAGGACTCAGACAATTCATCAAAAGCCTGGGATACGTTGCCGGAGGAACCGCATTATTGGCGACCACTCCTTGGCTGACTTCCTGTACTCCGGAGAAACTACAAGAGATCAAGCATGAGAAAGCACGAATCGCTTTGATTGGTACCGGGTCCAGAGGACAATACCACATCCATAACCTCAAAGAAATACCTCATGCACAAATTGTTGCCGTATGTGATAATTATGCCCCCAATCTTCAACAAGCATTGGAACTTTGTCCGGGTGCAAAGCCATATACGGATTACCGCAAACTACTGGAATCGAAAGACATCGATGGAGTCATCATATCCACACCACTAAACTGGCATGCACCTATTGTATTGGACGCATTAGCTGCCGGCAAACATGTCTTTTGCGAGAAAGCAATGGCACGTACCCTTGGCGAGTGCAAAGCTATCTATGACACTTACAACCAGTCAGACAAGGTTCTCTATTTTTGTATGCAGCGAATGTATGACGAGAAGTACATCAAGGGAATGCAGATGATCCATTCCGGTCTCATCGGAGATGTGGTAGGTCTTCGCTGTCACTGGTTCCGTAATGCAGACTGGCGTCGTCCGGTTCCTTCACCAGAGCTGGAACGCAAGATTAACTGGAGATTATACAAAGAGAGCTCCGGAGGATTAATGACGGAATTAGCATGCCATCAGTTGGAAGTTTGTAACTGGGCAGCCAAAAAAATGCCGGAATCCATTATGGGAATGGGTGACATTGTATACTGGAAAGACGGACGAGAAGTTTATGATAGCGTCAATGTCACTTACAGATACTCGGATGGAGTTAAGATCGCATACGAATCATTGATTTCCAATAAGTTCAACGGAATGGAAGACCAAATTCTGGGAAGTAAAGGAACCGTGGAAATGGCAAAAGGTATTTATTATCTGGAAGAAGATCATTCAACTTCGGGTATCCGGCAACTGATTGACCAGGTAAAAGACAAGGTCTTTGCCGCCATCCCGACAGCAGGTCCTAGTTGGCGACCAGAAACAAAAATGGAGTACACACCACACTTTATCATTGATGGAGATATCCACGTAAACAGCGGATTGAGTATGATCGGAGCAGACAAAGACGGTTCGGACATTATCCTGTCTTCTTTCTGCCAGTCATGTATCACCGGAGAGAAAGCACAGAATATAGTTGAAGAAGCATATTGTTCAACGGTTCTTTGTTTACTTGGAAATCAGGCCATGGAAGAACAACGCCACATATTCTTTCCTGACGAATATAAAATACCTTATATGAAATTCTAAACCATGAAAGATATTATCATCACATCCCAAAAGCTGAAACGAGAAAGAAATATCTATCTTCTAAGTTTCATACTTGCGTTTATCGTCAATGTTATTGCAATCATTGTCTATTCCCGACCATGGATCGAAGTAATTTCTCAAATCGGATATGTGATTGTCATCAGCATTTTCATTTATTTCATCCTATGGATTCCCCGGGGAATTCTTAGCGTCCTGATCCGTCTTTTCCGAAGAAAAAAATAAGAAATTTACGTTTTTTGAGGGAGAATTGACGGAAATACTCATTCATATATTCTAATAACAACCTAATTTTGGAGAAAAATAGATACTATGACAACAAGAAGAGATTTCATCAAAAAAACAGTAGCAGGTACAGCTGCACTTTCTTTAGGAAGCATACTTCCAGGGTTTGGTTCCAGCCGATATCAAGATATTCTGGGGGCTAATGAGAAAATACGTATCGGAGTTATTGGCGTAAATTCCAGAGGCAGTGCTCTCGCGCAAGGATTTGCCAAACAACCCGATTGTGAAATAACTTACATTTGCGATGTAGACTCAAGAGCACTTGAAAAATGCCAGGCTGCGATTCACAAACTGACCGGACGGACTCCAAAAGGAGAAAAAGACATACGCAAAATGTTAGAATCCAATGAGTTTGAGGCAGTAGTAATCGCCACTCCGGACCATTGGCATGCTAAGGCAGCCATTATGGCTATGCAAGCCGGCAAACACGTTTATCTGGAAAAACCAACCAGCCACAATCCGGCAGAAAATGAAATGTTGGTTAGAGCCACTTTAAAATACAATCGAATCGTTCAGGTTGGCAATCAACGCAGATCATTCCCGAATGTAATCAAAGCGATGGAGGAAATCAAGTCCGGCACCATCGGAAAAGTGAGATATGCCAAATCATGGTATGTCAACAACCGTCCTTCTATCGGAACAGGTAAAGTCATTCCCGTACCGGATTATCTGGACTGGGATTTGTGGCAAGGCCCTGCCCCTCGTGTACCCGATTTCAAGGATAACTTCATTCATTACAACTGGCACTGGTTCTGGAACTGGGGAACTGGAGAAGCTTTAAATAACGGTACTCACTTTGTCGACATGCTTCGCTGGGGACTAGGTGTGGATTATCCAACCAAAGTAGATTCGATCGGAGGACGTTATCGTTTTCAGGATGATTGGCAGACGCCGGATACACAGCTTATCACTTTCCAGTTTGGCGACGAAGCATCTTTTTCCTGGGAGGGACGTAGTTGCAATACGATGCCGGTAGACGGATATGGAGTCGGTACTGCATTCTATGGAGATACGGGCACTCTTTTTATTGGTGGCGGTAACGAATATAAGATAGCAGATATCAAAGGCAAAACGATCAAGGAGGTAAAGAGTGATTTGAAGTTTGAAACTGGAAATCTCCTGAATCCTTCAGAAAAGCTGGACTCTTTCCACTTCCGGAACTGGTTTGATGCTATCCGCAAAGGTACTAAGTTAAACTCCGGAATTGTAGATGCCTGCATCAGTACCCAGTTAGTACAATTAGGTAATATCGCTCAGCGCGTCGGCCATTCATTACAAATCGATCCGGGAAGCGGCCGTATTCTCAACGATTTGGAAGCTAATAAGCTTTGGGGAAGAGAGTATGAAAAAGGCTGGGAAATACGAGTTTAAGTCAGTTTATCCCTCTCACTTTTAATAAGTTATTTAGAGATATGGTGTTCAAATACCATATCTCTTTCTGTTATACAAGTAGCCTCCCTGCAGTCGCTACAGCCTCATTCAAAGGAACCACCCCACAAAAAGAGCAAAGAAACTCCCCAACTGTTCTTTAAAAGTGCGAAGAGCCAATTCTATATGCTTCTCAACGGTACGAATAGAAATACCGAGTTTATCAGCAATCTCTTGGTTAGTCAGGGATTTGAAACGGCTAAGACAAAACACACTCCTACGTTTAGGCGGCATCGTATCAATCACACTTTGTACTGCTTCACGTAATTCACGATAGTCTGTAGTCGGCTCATCCGTACTAGAAGATTGCTCCAATGTCATCATGTCTTCCGTTAACACAACATGGGTATTGTATTTGGCCCGAAGATAATTGAAAACCTCCCGTTTGGAAAGTACATAAATATAGTTCTTGATTGACATCGTTTCATCCAAAGCTTCACGATGTATCCAGATCTTCATAAATACATTCTGGATAATATCTTCTGCTGCCCCTGCATCCTTCAGCATACCTCTGGCAAAAGCAAAAAAAGTGGGATAATAACGATGAAAAAGGGTCTCATAGCTCCCCATATCCCCTTCTCTCAACTGCCGTAACAACAGTTGTTCTTCAGTAACAGAAGATAAATCAGTTTTATTCATCGTTTATTCCGAAAAAGATTTCTAGGCAACAAAGCTATAAATAATATAGAAGATATACCAAACCCTATTTAAAATCACATCATATTGTAATATGTAAGGGAGAAGTAAACAGGAAATAGTATGCTTCTGATGACAAAACTATGAAATTAATATGAAAAATTCAAGTCTTATTGAAAATAGTGATGATTTAAAAAAAAGTTCAAATCCGATTACGTACCCCCTCCAAGTGATGTGTTCTTCATTATAGAAACGAGTTATAAATAGCGCGCTATTAACCATTGAATCAAATTATTTAAAAAACATGAGAAATTTTCTACTTTTATTCTTGCTACTCATGCCTGTGATTGGCAGTTGCACCGATGACTATGATGACTCGGCTGCCTGGAAGGACATTGATGGAATCTACAAAGATCTCGATCAACTGAAAGAGAAGCTAAACAGTTTGCAACTGCAAGCGAATGCGTTGAGCCAAATTGTGAAAGGAGGAGCAATCACCTCTGTCACAGAAGCTGCTAATGGCGGTTATGTCATTTCTTATAAAGGAAGTGACAATGTAGAGCATAGCTTCAACATTGCTACCACCGATCAAATGGTTTCCAGTCCGATTATCGGAATACAAGAAGAAGCCGGAACTTATTACTGGACTACTACCACCAAAGGACAAACAACTTTCCTGTTGGATACCAACAAACAAAAAATCCCAGTATCGGGTAGCGCTCCTCAAATACGAGTGGATGAGAATGGATATTGGGTTATCAATGGCCAGCAAATTCTCGACAGTAACCAAAAGCCGATTAAGGCCGAAGGTAAAACGGCTTCACTGATTACTAAAGTGGAAATGAACGATAACGGAACTGCCTCAATAACACTAGGCAACGGAGAAATTCTATCGGTCAGTACCTTTACGCTATTTAATGTAGAATTTAAAAATGCAAGTCAACCTGCCATTTCTCCTATTATTATAGAGGAAGGAACGAAAAGCCTTACCTTAAATTATAATATTATCGGGAAAAAGGCAGCGCAAACACTGATGCTCATCACACGTAGCGACGATGGAGTAGAAGTCAAGTTGAATAGCAGCAATAAAACACTGGCTGTTACTTTTACCGATGATTTTGAAGAGGGAGTAACCATGATTATGCTCTATGATACTGAAGACAATGTATTAATCAAACCGATACGCTTTACTCTACCAATCGTCGAAAACGGAGGCATTGCTACTGCAACAGACTTTAAAGCATTTATAGATGCGGTCACGAATGGAGGTAGTTTACGTAAATTCAAAGACACAGAAGGAAACGTAATCCTACTGAATGATATCGATATGAAAGATATTGCACTGACGAGCGGTGCAGGAAGTAAAGTTACAAGTAATACTACCAGTGCTAATACAAAAGTAGTTTATACAATCAGCGAGCAAACCTTCAACGGGGTATTTGACGGTAAAGGACATTCAATTAACAACCTAACTTGTACGTATAATCTTGAAGACGGCAATATCGCCCACGGATTATTTAATTCACTCGGCAGTTCGGGAATTATCAGAAATTTAGTGGTTTCCGGTAATGCCACCATTACGGGTAAAGCTCCGCAAGGGGCAGCTATTGGCGGATTGGTAGGCTATTGTGAAGGAAGCATACTGGCATGCACCAATAAAATAAACTTATCCTTTGAAGGAACAAACGCTGCTAATATCGGTGTTCGAATGGGAGGTTTGGCTGGTGTACTGTATGGAAATAAAATAGGCGACACTACACAAACAAATGGCTGTATAAATGAAGGCAACCTGACTTGCGGCAATATTGTCAACACGGCCTCCGGGGCCTATTCCGCTTTCAACCAGGGAGGAATTGCGGGATATATAGAAATTGATGAAGCCTATATCGGATATGCAATCAACAAAGGAAATATCAGTGCACCTTCCGGACGTGGCGGAGGAATCGTAGGAACTTTACAGGAAGGAACGATTGAAAACAGCACTAACGAAGGACTTATTCAGGATGACGTGAACGATGTATTTGCCTCAAACTCCAAACGATATAATGTGAAACGTATCGGAGGACTTGCAGGGGGAATCAACACAGATAAATACCTCAAGAATTGTATTAACAACGGAAACGTCTACTCTCAAAATGGAAGTCGTGCAGGCGGATTCGTCGGACACAACGCCGGATTTGTGCAATCATGTACAAACAACGGAATCATTCTGTCGGATGCAACCGCAGACGGAGCCAACAAACATGGAGCCGGATGGGCTTGTGGCTATAGCGGTACAAAAACTGGCACAGACTATATCACAGACTGCCACATCGGAGGCAAAATCGGAGATTACAGTGTTTACAAGAACAATCCGGAAGATGCTCCGGTTGCCACTTACAGCAATGCCGTCCGCCACGGAGCTTTCTCCAAAGAAGCTAATAACTTCTCTAATCAGGATGAAGCATACTATGACTGGCAGGTGACCGAAGACCGCGAATTGGCATCGGGTATCGTATACAAACACTATTCTTTCACCAATTTCAATCAGAATATCTATGCTATCGAGATTGATATGAACAATCCGAAAGTGACGTTCGAAACAGTCATGGCAGATGAGATCTGCCCGAATCCTAATGGTAACAACAACTCTAATAATGGTAAAATTCTTCGCGAAACATTGTCAGAGACTTGTGTCAGACGAAGAGGAGAAGGAAGAAATATCGTCGTAGGTATCAATACCGGCTTTTTCAATTCTCACGACGGCTTCCCCAGAGGAATGCATATTGAAAAAGGAGAACCTGTATTCGTCAATAATCCGTATGTGCGTTCCACTTTGACCAATCATGTCTGGGGATTCACCTTCTTTGATAACCGTTCCATCAGTTTCGAAAAGAGAGACTTTACTGGTAAATTGAAAGTCGGAACCAAAGAATATGAATATTATTCAGTCAATGACACCATTGTCCGCTTGAATGGCAAGCCATCATACGATGCAAATTTATATACTTTCAGATATGTGAAAGAGCCTCATCCGGGGTTGAGCAACCCAATAGGAACCAAAGCTTTGTTTATCATAGGCAAAAATAACCAACCATTGAAGGTTAATTCCGGTGATTTTGAAGCTACAATTACCCAAATCATTGACGGGCGAAGCACTACTGTAGAAGCTCCATACGTAATAGATAAAAATGAATGGGTATTGCAAGTGACAGGTGACAAAGCCAATGAACTGGCTCAAAGTCTGAAAACAGGAGATAAAGTACAAATTAGTGCCGAACTTAAAATAGGTAGTTCTACCGATCCGATTAAAGTACATAATTCCAGCATGTATCGCTACGTATACAATGGTATATACTCCGCTCCTCCCAAGAAAGAAGATGCAGAGACAATCAACCCGACTACTAATCTTGGAATGACACAAGATAAATCGAAGGTAATTATATTCTGTGTAGACGGAAGAACAGATAACGACAGAGGACTTGATTTTTATGAAGCTTATCGTGTCTGCAAAAAGTTGGGGTTATATGATGTAATCCGTTTCGATGGAGGAGGTTCTACGGTAATGTGGACTTATGAAAATGGTATCGGAAAAGTAATCAATCATGTGTCGGATGCGAATGGTGAAAGAAGCTGCATGAACTATCTGCATGTCAGAGTACTTGAATAATGAATCAAACGAATGTTAATCACTGAATATATGAAAAAGTTTATAAGTATATCATTATTTATATCTGCCTGCTTTCTAGGAAGTTGTAGTTCTTACGACGACGAACGAATTTGGCAGGACCTCAACGAAATAGAAAAAACGATTGGAGATTATGAAGCTCAAACCGAAACATTGACTGCACAAATGGCCTCACTGTCCAAAGTGCTCGGAAGTTCGTTTATCACTTTAATCAGTCAGGATGCTGATGGTAACTACATAATATCTTACAGCGAGGGTGGTGGGGAAACCCACACCGTTGCCATCGCCACCCAAGGAGATGTTATCAAATTCCCAATCATCACAGCAAAGCAAGATAGTGACGGTAAATTCTACTGGGCACAGACTACTGATAAGGGTAAAACTTACACATTCATCATTGATGGTGACGGAAAGAAATTCCCGATTGGCGGAACGATGCCTGACGTTAAAATAAACGAGAATGGTTACTGGAGTGTGAACGGTAATAGTACCGGTGTATTGGCTAATGATTTAAGTAATATGTTATTCAAATCAGCCTATATCGATGATAAAACAGGAGAAGCCGTATTTATTCTGGCAGACGGCCAGGAATTGCGGATGAGTTTGCAGGAAGCACTCGGCATCCGATTCAACAGTCCGGTATACAACGCAGTAACAGACTATACCACTCCCGTAAGTATCCCATACGAAATATATGGTACACAGTCGGAAAATGCATATGTAGACTTGTTTACTGCCTACAATATGGAAGTCAAAATAGACAAGATCTCTTCCACCCTTATCGCCACCATGAAAGAAGGGGCAACTGAAGGGAATATCCTGTTACTGGCAAGTGCTGGTAATAATACCGTATTGAAACCGATATACTTCACATACGGTACCGCTATTCTGGACGAACCAATATATCAAGGTCATGTAGGACCTATCCAACTTAAAGGTACACAAATGAATATTGAGATGCAAATATCTGCGAACATATCCTATCAGGTCAATACAGAAAATGAGTGGATCACTTACAAAGGGACCCGCGCACTGGTTACAACCACACACGCTTTCACCATTCTGGCCAATGAAACAGGCGACGAACGTACCGGAAAAATAACATTCTCCAACTCGCTGTATAATATTTCTTCAAGCATTGATGTGATACAGGAAGCAAAAGAAGTGGAAGCTAAGGGAGGAATCAGTACGGCCACTGATTTGGTTAACTTTGCGAAAGCCGTTAATAATGGAACAAGTACTTCCCGTTGGCAGAATGATACCGGAGAAGTAGTTTTGCTGAATGACATTGATATGTCATCCGTGACCAGCTGGACACCGATAGGCGACATAGATGCTTCCAACTATACAACTGCCGAACCTTACGTTTCCGTACATCCGTTTACCGGAACCTTCAACGGACAAGGTTACGCCATCAAGAATCTGAATTGCAGTGCAGATATAACGAACGGAGGGCTGGCATACGGCCTGTTCGGTTCAATAGAAAACGCAACGGTCAAGAATTTGGCTTTAGGAGATGCTGGTACCACTACTATTTGGATCATGAGCGGAACAGCACCTAAATATACTGTTATCGCTCCTCTTGTTTGCTTCGCCAAAAATTCAGTAATAGAGGGCTGTACTAACTATTATAATATCGACTTCACAGCCGATAATAAATCTGGAGAATTTAACGTACTTTCCGGTCTGATAGGTGCTATTATAAATACGACGATCGGAGGAGAATCCAAAGCACAAGGTTGTGCCAACAGAGGATTTGTCCGCACAGGACACATCAGTAATACAGGCAATGGAGGTACGGGCATGCAGACTGCCGGAATCTGCGCCTTCATGGCTAAAGCAGAAGGTGGCAAACTGAATTACTGTACTAACTATGGTGATATTAGTTGTCCGAGTGGAAGAACAGGCGGAATTGTAGCAACACTGATGTATGGCAACATTTACAACTGCGACAATAGAGGAACCATCGAAGATGATAAGGTAGGACAATTCGAAGGTAAAGAAGCGAGCATAACCTACAATTACAAACGTATGGGTGGAATTGTGGGAGGTACGGATGACCTGAAAACGAAACCAGAATGTACAGTAGAGTCCTGCACAAATTATGGAAATGTCATGACTCACCTAAGTGTCCGCACCGGAGGTATCATCGGTCACTCCAACATACAGATTATCGGCTGTGTAAACAAAGGGGCTGTTCTGGGAGATGTATTTACCGAAGGAAATGGAACCAACAGACATGGTCCGGGGTGGTTATGTGGTTATTCGGGTGCTTCTACTGCAACCTGGACTAATTGCAAAGCTTGTGTATGCGGAGGTTATGTCGGTGATTACAGCAAGTATAAGGACGATCCCACTTCTGCACCGGATGCCACCAACGAGAATGCATTCTGCCATGCAAACCAGAATTTCGATCCCAGTATTAATTTCTAAAAGACACAAGATATGAAAAGAATATATTTTTTCTGTTCGTTGCTTCTTTCCCTCCTGCTAACCAGTTGTGGGGATTATGACGACTCCGCGATTCAGAATAAGCTCAATGATTTCAAAGAGCGAATAACTGCTCTTCAAACAAAAGCGAATAAACTCAACGAAGATATTTCAAAGCTGAGCTATCTGACGGAAGGAAATGTTATCACCTCCGTTACCCGGAACTCGGATGGACAATATGTCATTACCTACAAAGATAGCAATAATGAAGAAAAAGCAGTCGTCGTAGCAACCCAGGAAGATGTAATAGAAGCTCCGATACTAGGTGTACGCCTCAGCGATGATGACCAATTGTATTATTGGACTACAACCATTGACAATGAAACAAACTGGCTCACTGATGATGCCGGGAAAAAAGTCCCAGTCTGCGGCTATACCCCCGAAATGGGGGTAAACGCCGACGGTTACTGGGCAGTCAACGGTGAAGTCCTTAAAGATAGCAAAGGCACTCCTATTACAGCTACCACCGACGCGACTGCCATTTTTAAGAATATATCCAAAACTGACGATGGATATCTCAATATCACATTGGGTAACGGAGAAACCCTTACATTGGAAGTGTTCAATTCACTGAATCTCAAGTTGAAAGCTGAAGCGGTTACCAAGGTGACTGACCTTGCCAGTCCTCTGAAAATTGAATATGAAGTGACGGGAACATCAGCAGGAGACGCGATAATTACTATTGCTCAGGCAGTAAACGTTAAAGCAACACTCGACAAAGAGACTCATACTCTTACAGTGACATTCGAGAATGATTTTGACGAAGGCCATGTCATCATCACAGCCTACGATCTTCAACATCTTGTGCTTCGCCCTCTTTTATTCAAAAAGAATTAATCCTTAAAATGATATGAATATGAAAAAAAGAATTTTATTCGCCGGACTTCTGCTCTTGCTGACTCTAAGCACTTTTGCAGCCACTCCTGTCACTTCGGGCAAGACAAATGCGCAAAAGATAATAGAAGCCATCCACAACCCGAAAACAGACTATGTAGTAGTAGTGTCTCACCGGGGAGACTGGAGAGATTACCCGGAAAACTCGATCCCCGCCATTGAATCAATTATCCGAATGGGAGTTGATGTTATGGAACTGGATCTGAAGCTAACAGCCGACAGTGTACTTGTCCTCTGCCACGACGGTACCATTGACCGGACTACTACAGGAAAAGGCAGAGTCAGCGACGTAACTTACGATTATATCAAAAACTGTTTCCTGAAAACTGGACATAACTGCCCTACCAAATACAAGATGCCGACTTTAAAAGAAGCATTGGCTGTTTGCAAAGACCGTATAGTGGTTAATATAGACCAAGGGTATCAATATTATGATTTAGTGATGGCTATTACAGAAGAACTGGGAGTCACAGAACAAATCCTGATTAAAGGCAAAAAACCGGTAGATTTTGTAGATGCACAGGCAAAGAAGTATAAGCACGCTATGATGTACATGCCCATTATTGATATTAACAAACCAAGCGGACAGGAATTATTCCGCCAATATATGGACAAAAAAATCGTCCCTTTGGCTTATGAAGTATGCTGGCAACAAGAAACTCCGGAAGTAAGAAAATGTATGAAGGATATCCTTGCCCAAGGTTCCAAGATCTGGGTAAACACCCTTTGGACCTCGCTCTGCGGAGGTGAAGAAGCTGGTATATACGATGACTACGCTTTTGAACACGGGGCAGAAGTTTACCAAAAGGTGCTAGATTTCGGTACATCCATCATACAAACGGACCGACCAGAGTTATTAATCAGCTACCTGAAGAAAATCGGACGCCACGATTAGCCTCTCGAAGTTATTACTCTATTTATCAGATAAAGAAACATGAGAAATTTTATATTGCTCCTTCTGACTTCACTATATTAAATAAAAACAAGTGCTTATGAATATGAGATCAGATTAAGAATACGAATCTATCCCCAATAGAATATCTTATTCGGAAATAATCAACATAATATACTCACAGATAAAGAAAAAAAATGCATTTTTGTACTTTAAACAAATACGCTATGAAGATAACTAACGACATATTAAAAGATTATTTCTACGATAAGTGTTCTCACGAGGAAGAAATAGAAATCCAAAAGTGGTTGACAGAAAATGACAATAACCTGATGGACCAGAGTTTCCGTGAGATTATCTCTGAAATTCAAATAGAGGACCGTGAGTTATCTCAAAAAGCCTTTCAGAAATTTCAAAAAGCTATTCAACCCAAACAGGTTCGCATACTACGCCCAAGGCTTCAGCACTCAATCCGCTGGATGCAGCGTGTAGCAGCCGTCCTTTTTATACCACTTTTGTTTTTAGCCGGATATTTACTTCTTGACAAGAAGGCAAATACACACTGGAATGATATCACCGTACCACACGGTATGCATCAAACACTCACTCTTTCGGATGGAACGAAGCTCCATGTCAATTCAGGCACGCGGGTTATTTATCCTTCCGACTTCACAGAAGATAAAAGAGAAATCTTTGTCAGTGGAGAGCTCTTTGCCGATGTAGCAAAGGACCCGGACAAGCCTTTTATCATTTCTGCCGGTGACGTCCATGTGCAGGTACTGGGTACAAAGTTCAATCTCCGTGCCTACGAGAATATTGAGACGGTAGAAGTCGCACTCGTAGAAGGTTCGGTACTGTTCAAAACTCCGACTCATCCTAATGAGATTCTGAAAAAAGGAGAAATGATCCAGTACAACCGTGCCTCACAGAAAATTGTTCGTGAAACATTCCTTGCCAATCTGTACAAGTGTCCGTCAAAAAGCGAAGGATTCTATTTCAGTAATCTTCCCCTTAGTGATATTGTGAAGGAACTGGAATATTATTTCGATACCAGAATCATCATATTAGATCAAAAGTTAAGCGACAACACGTACATTGCTTATTTCACTAACGGGGAAACTCTTGACGAGATTTTATCCAATCTCAATACAGACGGACAAATGTCCATAACCCGGAGTCAGGAAGTAATCATGATTACTTCTGCAACTCCATAAATTTAGCAGTAGTATAACCTGATATGAAGCAAACTAATATTTATAAAAAATATATATCGACAATCTGGTTTGCTTGTGTGATGATATTTTTCTCTCAACCTATTCTAGCACAAGACATAACCTTACAATTAAAGAATGTTACTGTAAAAGAAGCGATAGAAGCTTTACATAAGACCAAGAATTATTCAGTTGTAATCAAATCTTCCGAGATCAACATGAGTAAGAAGGTGTCAATCAATGCCAATAATGCGCCTATCAAGGTCGTTTTGGATCAGATATTCGTGGGACAGAATGTTAGCTATACCATCAACGGACATAGCATCATCATCAGTAAAAAGTCCGATACCGGCCAGCAAAAGTCCGATGAGAAAAAGAAGCAGACAATCACCGGGGTTGTCTATGACGAAGAAGGAAATCCCGTTATCGGTGCTTCGGTGATGAACAAAGAAACCGCACAGGGAGCAATTACCGACTTGGATGGAAAGTTCTCTCTGGAGACTTCCATTCCTTCGACTATTGATATTTCGTATGTAGGCTATGAGGTAGCGACAGTTCATGTAAAAGACGGTCAGACTAAGACAATCCGTCTGGTACCTTCCAGGCTGATGATTGACGAAGTAGTTGTAGTGGGCTATGGTAGCCAACGCAGAAGTAATCTGACAGGCGCTGTATCCACCATTTCAAGCAAAGAACTGAACAACCGCCCGGTAGTATCTGCCGCCAATGCATTACAAGGAGCCGATCCGTCTGTAAATCTGACTTTCGGCACCGGTTCTCCCGAGTCCGGCTATTCATTAAACATTCGCGGAGGGATCTCTGTCAATGGCGGTACGCCATTAGTACTTTGCGACGGTGTAGAAGTTCCGCTGAACCAAGTCAATGCAAATGACATCGAGTCGATTTCCGTATTGAAAGATGCATCTTCATGTGCCATTTATGGAGCAAAGGCCTCTGCAGGTGTGGTACTTATCACCACCAAATCGGGAAGTGCTGCAACAAAAGGAAAAGCCAAAATCAGCTACAACGGTCGATTTGGATGGACACAGAACACGACTTCCACTGATTTTATCCGTACCGGATACGATTATGTCACTTTCGCCAACAAGTTCTACCATGCATACAATGGCGTGAATATGTACTTGTACGAAGATGAAGAGCTCCAGAAACTCTATGACCGCCGGAATGATATGACTGAGAATCCGGAACGTCCATGGGTGGAAATCGGAGAAGACGGGAAATATTATTATTATGGAAATACGGACTGGTATGGATACTTCTACAATCGTACCCGCCCACAGATGGAACACAATGTCTCTATCACCGGAGGTGGCGAAAAGGTGAATTACTATATCAGTGGACGTTACTACCAGCAATATGGTATGTTCAACATCGACAAAGACCTTTATAAGGATTATTCATTCCGTGCCAAAATGGATGCTCAACTAAACAAATGGATCAAATGGTCGACAAATATCGGACTGGATAATAACAATTACAATTATAACGGTACTTCCAACTACGCAATGACTATTGCCCGCCTAGAATCAAATATCAGTCCCTCATTCGTCCCCTTCAATCCGGATGGAACGATTGTGCAATATACCAACCAACTTTATGCCAACTCTCCCTTGGGAGCCGGTGACGGCGGATACCTAACGTCACGAAGAGGTCATAACAGCAAATCCAGAACACTCTTGTCCGTTGTCAATCAGATTGACATTACGTTACTACAGGGACTGACTCTGACCGCCAACTACAGTTACCAACAAAGAAAGCAATTGTACCGTTATCGCAACAATTCATTTGAGTATTCACGCAGTCAGGGAGTGACGCAAACTTTCACTTCCGGAAGTATCTTTAATAATTATGAGGAAGACGAATCTTTCCCTGTTACTCACATGTTGAACTATTATGCAACATTTGAACATTCATGGGCAAAGAAACACAATCTTAAAATAGTGGCAGGTAGCCAGTATGAGACTTACCGCAATGTCAACAAAAACACTTCTATGACTAACCTGTCCAATGATAACCTCGACTCCTTCTCGGCAGTAACTCCTGAAAGTGTACTCACCGTATCACAAGATATCAGCGCCTATAAAACGCTTGGTTTCTTCGGTCGTATCAATTATGATTACATGGGTAAATACCTGCTCGAAGTATCCTGTCGTGCCGATGGTTCTTCCCGGTTCGCAGAAGGAGACAGATGGGGAGTTTTCCCTTCAGTATCTGCCGGATGGAGAATCTCCGAAGAGAACTTTTTCAAACCGGTAGGCGACTGGTGGAGCAGCCTGAAGTTACGCGCATCTGTCGGTAGCCTGGGGAACCAGCAGGTAGATTATTACGCTTATCTGCAGACAATCACTTCGGACAATCAGTTCAGCTATACTTTCGACGGAGAAGGCAAAGCATATTACGCAAAGATTTCCAACCCGATTTCTTCCGGACTGACTTGGGAAACCGTTACAACCTACAATGTCGGATTGGATATGTCATTCCTTAGAAACCGTTTAAGTATGAGTGCCGACTATTACGTTCGTAAAACAACAGATATGCTAACTACTTCATTGACGTTACCGGATGTATACGGTGCTTCCACCCCAAAAGCCAACTGTGCCGACTTACGGACAAACGGATGGGAATTATCCGTTTCATGGAACGACTCGTTCAAAGTGGCCAACAAACCTTTCAGGTATGGAATACAAGCTACATTGGGAGATTACCAACGGACAATCACCAAATACAATAATCCGGACAAACTGATCTCCGACCATTATGTAGGCAAGAAGATGGGAGAAATCTGGGGATACCATGTAGACGGATTGTTCAAAACAGATAAGGAAGCAGCAGAATATCAGGCAAAGATCAATGACAAAGCCGTGAACGGACGTGTTTATAGCAGTAAGGTCGACGGTTATCTGCGTGCCGGTGACGTACGCTTTGCTGACTTAAACGGTGACAATGTGATTGGGGCCGGAGCTGGAACAGTAGACGATCCTGGTGATAAACAAATCATTGGAAACACAACTCCCAGATACAGTTATTCTTTCCGTCTGGATGCGAGCTGGAACGGTTTCGACGTATCCGCTTTCTTCCAGGGAATTGGAAAAAGAGACTGGTACCCGTCTTATAGTACCACCTCACAGGGAGCAAATTCATTCTGGGGACCATATTCTTTCCCTTCTACCTCATTTGTAGAAAAATCATTTCCGGAAGACTGCTGGACAGAAGACAACAGAAATGCTTTCTTCCCACGTATCAGAGGTTATCAATCCTATTCAGGCGGTTCACTCGGCACCATAAACGACCGATATATACAGAATATCGCTTATCTGCGTTTCAAGAATCTCTCTATTGGATATACACTGCCTATCAGTAAACGTATTTTTGAAAAGGTTCGTGTTTACGTATCGGGAGAAAATCTATACTATTGGTCGCCTCTGAAGAAGCATAACAAAACTATCGACCCGGAATTGGCAATCTCCAGTAGCACTTACTCATCCAACACGGGTTCGGGATATGCTTACCCGCGTGTTTACACTGTTGGAGTAGATATAACTTTTTAATTAATGACTAATCAGATATAGTATGAAAGCTATCAACAAAATAATAATTCTGGGAATGGCCGTAGCCCTATTCAATAGCTGTGACCTGACACTCCTACCGGAAAATGCAGTGACACCAGAGAATTACTTTCAAAACAAATCCGATCTGGAATTATGGACCAATCAATTTTATACCTTGCTGGACGAGCCAGATGCTTCAGCCGGTACAAATGCAGATGATATGATCGACAAAGGCATGGGACAGGTAATTGAAGGAACCCGTTCGGCTGCCAGCGAAACCGGATGGTCATGGACCAAACTCCGCCACATTAATTACTTCCTGCAACATTCTTCCAACTGTGATGATGAAACCGCCCGCAATCAATATAATGGAGTGGCCCAATTCTTCAGAGCTTATTTCTATTTCGTAAAGGTACGCCGTTATGGAGATGTACCCTGGTACGATCAAGTGCTGGGTTCGGAAGATCAGGAATTATTAGTCAAAGCCAGGGATTCCCGCGAGTTTGTGATGGATCAAGTACTCAAAGATTTCCAAGATGCCGCTACCAGTTTGCCGACCAAAAGCACAGAAACTCGGAACACAAGAGTCACTAAATGGGCGGCATTGGCATTTGCCAGTCAAGCTGCACTTTATGAAGGGACTTATCGGAAATACCATGGACTGGATAATTATGAGAAATACCTGGAAATTGCAGCAAGCACTGCCCGGCAGTTTATTGACGAAAGCGGCTTCAGCCTGTATAAAGAAGGAACGGAACCTTACAGAGATATGTTCTGTGCCGACAACGCCAAAACCACAGAAGTCGTACTGGCAAGAGCTTATAACTTCGAAGGTTTGCAATTATCACACTCCGTACAATTCAGCATCGCTAACCTGCAAATGGGATTTACCCGCCGGTTTATGAATCACTACCTGATGGCGGACGGAACACGTTTCACTGATAAACAAGGATATGAAACAATGTTTTACACAGACGAGGTGAAAAACCGCGATCCACGCCTGCAACAAACCGTACTTTGTCCGAACTATATCCAAAAAGGAGAAACAACCGTGACCGCCAATGACTTAACTGCTTATTGCGGCTACAGACCTATCAAATTTGTAGGTACCAAAGATCATGACGGAGCCGCTAAAAGTACCTCCGATTGGCCTTTGATGCGAGCAGCGGAAGTCTACCTGAATTATGCCGAAGCTAAAGCCGAACTGGGAACACTCAAACAAGAAGACCTGGATATCTCTATCAATAAAATTCGAGAACGGGCTAAAATGCCGGATCTGAATCTTACGGATGCCAACAGTAACCCTGATCCTTATCTGGCAGCTTGCTATCCGAATGTTGAGCAGGGAACGAATAAGGGCGTCATTCTCGAAATCCGTCGCGAACGTACAATTGAACTAGTAATGGAAGGGTTGAGACAATGGGATTTATTCCGTTGGAAAGAAGGTAAACAAATGTTCAATCATTACGTACCTTACTACGGTATTTATGTTCCCGGAGTAGGAACATACGATATGGATGGTGACGGGAAGCCTGATCTGGAAATCTACGAAACCACAGCGACCTCCCAATGTGATAATAAAAAGAAACTGGATAAGGATATCTATCTCTCCAACGGAACATCCGGTTATATTATCGGATTCCCCAAAGTTACTTATGGCAAAGACTGGAAAGAGGAAAGAGACTACTTATGGCCTATCCCTGCTGACCAGCGCGTACTTACACAAGGCATTCTAACCCAAAATCCGGGTTGGGAAGATGGATTAAGCTACTAACTAACTCTTTATTTATTTCTTCATCAGAAGGTGTATCGGAAGATAATCGATACACCTTCCCATTACTATCGCCTTTCACTAGGCTATCAAATCCTACCACCATGTTAAAACAACTTATCAAATTTTATCACATCAGCACTCCTGCGACTCCTCTTAAAAAAGACAAGAAAAAACTTAAAAGATTGCAGTGGGCTACCTTTCTTTCCGCCACAGCCGGATATGGTATTTATTATGTCTGTCGGCTAAGCCTGAATGTAGTAAAGAAACCGATTGTTGAAGAAGGAATCTTTTCAGAAACAGAGCTCGGTATTATCGGAGCAGTGTTATTTTTCACCTATGCTATCGGAAAATTCACTAACGGATTTCTGGCAGACCGCAGCAATATCAGGCGTTTCATGTCCACCGGACTGCTAATTACAGCCCTGGCAAACTTATGCCTAGGATTCACCCACTCTTTCATTCTATTCGCCATATTATGGGGAATCAGCGGATGGTTTCAGTCAATGGGGGCTGCTTCTTGCGTAGTCGGATTATCCCGTTGGTTTGAAAATAAGAAACGGGGATCGTTCTATGGCTTCTGGTCGGCAAGCCACAACATCGGGGAAGCAATGACTTTCATTATTGTCGCCTCCATTGTCAGTGCTTTAGGATGGAGATACGGTTTCATTGGAGCCGGAAGTATCGGAATAATCGGGGCATTAATCGTCTGGAGATTCTTTCATGATTCTCCGGAAAGTGAAGGGCTGCCTGCCGTCAATCATCCACAAATGCAAAGTGAAACAGGTGATGCTGCCGATTTCAACAAGGCACAACGGCAAGCTCTAATGATGCCCGCAATTTGGATACTTGCTATTTCGAGTGCATTGATGTACGTCAGCCGCTATGCCGTAAACAGCTGGGGAGTCTTCTATCTGGAAGCCCAGAAAGGATATTCTACACTGGACGCCAGTTTTATCATTTCTATCGGTTCGGTTTGTGGAATTATCGGTACAATGTTTTCCGGTGTCATCTCCGACAAGTTTTTCAGTGGGCGCAGAAATGCTCCTGCACTCATCTTCGGTCTGATGAATGTAATGGCACTTTGTCTGTTTCTATTAGTTCCGGGTGTCCACTTTTGGGTAGACGCGTTATCCATGGTACTGTTCGGTACTGCGATCGGAGTACTCCTCTGTTTCTTGGGCGGATTGATGGCAGTTGACATTGCTCCCCGGAACGCTTCAGGTGCAGCATTAGGAATCGTAGGTATTGCCAGTTACATCGGGGCAGGTATACAGGATATTATGAGCGGTATTCTCATAGGAGGGCATAAAAACATTGTCGATGGCAAAGAAATCTATGACTTTTCTTATATCAATATTTTTTGGATCGGAGCCGCATTACTCTCCGTCTTTTTTGCTTTATTGGTATGGAATGTGAAATCAAAGGATTAACAGAACTATCAGTATCATAAAAAACGTGAGTTCTTTTCGTCCTCATATGAATTTATTTCGTATTTTTGCGTGGACATCCCCTTTTTTGATGTTCAGGAAGATAATTTGTTGTTAAAGCAAAGCGAAGATTGATATATGAGTGACGAAATCAACGAGATAACGGAAGGACATTCAGACTACAAACCGGCGGACACGCGGGACGAAAACGTAAAGCATCAGTTAACAGGCATGTACCAGAATTGGTTTCTGGACTATGCTTCATACGTTATACTGGAACGTGCCGTGCCTCATATCAATGACGGTTTAAAGCCTGTGCAACGACGTATTTTACATTCAATGAAACGTCTGGACGACGGACGGTATAACAAAGTGGCTAACATTGTGGGACACACCATGCAGTTCCACCCTCACGGTGATGCTTCTATCGGAGATGCCCTGGTACAGTTGGGACAGAAAGACCTGTTGATCGATTGTCAGGGTAACTGGGGTAATATCCTCACCGGAGACGGCGCAGCTGCTCCCCGTTATATCGAAGCACGCTTGTCCAAGTTTGCGCTGGATGTTGTCTTCAATCCCAAAACTACCGAATGGAAACTTTCTTATGACGGACGAAACAAGGAACCGGTCACTCTTCCTGTGAAATTCCCGTTATTATTAGCACAGGGAGTGGAAGGTATCGCCGTGGGACTTTCTTCCAAGATCTTACCACACAATTTCAACGAACTTTGTGATGCCTCTATCAGCTATTTACGCGGAGAGGAATTCCAACTATATCCTGATTTCCAGACGGGAGGCTCTATCGATGTAGCCAAATACAACGACGGAGAGCGTGGCGGAGCCGTGAAAGTACGTGCCAAGATCAACAAGATTGATAATAAAACGCTTGCTATCACAGAAATTCCATACGGAAAGACGACTTCGACAGTGATCGACTCTATCCTGAAAGCTGTTGATAAAGGAAAGATCAAAATTCGTAAGGTAGACGACAATACGGCTGCCAACGTAGAAATATTGGTGCACCTCGCACCCGGCACCTCATCAGATAAAACGATTGATGCTCTGTACGCTTTCACTGACTGTGAAGTAAGTATCTCGCCCAACTGCTGTATTATCGATGACAGTAAGCCACATTTCCTCACTGTGAGCAAAGTCCTGAAAAAGTCGGCAGACAATACGATGGATTTGCTGAAGCAGGAGCTGGAAATCAAGAAAGGAGAAATTCTGGAATCCCTGCATTTCTCTTCTCTCGAAAAGATATTTATCGAAGAACGCATCTATAAGGATAAAGAGTTCGAGCAATCCAAAGACATGGATGCAGCCTGTGCACATATCGACGAACGTCTGACACCTTACTATCCGACATTTATCCGTGAAGTTACGAAAGAAGATATTCTCAAGTTGATGGAAATCAAAATGGGGCGTATCCTAAAATTCAACTCAGACAAAGCGGATGAACTGATCGCCAAGATGAAAGAGGAAATTGCCGAGATTGATAACCACTTGGCTCACATCGTGGATTATACCGTCAACTGGTATCAGATGCTGAAGAACAAATACGGCAAGAATTTCCCGCGTCACACGGAATTGCGAAACTTCGACACCATCGAAGCAGCCAAAGTAGTAGAAGCAAACGAGAAACTCTATATCAACCGTGAAGAAGGATTTATCGGAACAACCTTGAAGAAAGATGAGTTCGTAGCCTGCTGTTCGGATATCGACGATGTCATTATCTTCTTCCGTGATGGTAAGTATATCGTCACCCCCGTTGCCGATAAGAAATTTGTCGGTAAGAACGTTCTTTATGTCAATGTATTCAAGAAGAACGATAAACGTACGATCTACAACGTAGCCTACCGTGACGGAAAAGAAGGAACGACCTACGTAAAACGTTTCGCCGTAACTTCCGTGGTCCGCGACCGCGAATATGATGTGACACTGGGAACTCCCGATTCACGAATTACCTATTTCAGTGCCAACCCGAACGGAGAAGCCGAAATTATCAAAGTGACATTGAAGCCGAACCCGCGTGTACGCCGCATCATCTTCGAGCATGACTTCAGCGAAGTCAGTATCAAGGGACGCCAGGCACGGGGGGTAATTCTCACCCGCTTGCCGGTACACAAAATATCCCTGAAACAGAAAGGCGGCTCTACTCTCGGTGGACGTAAAGTCTGGTTCGACCGTGACATACTTCGCCTCAACTATGATGGACGCGGCGAATACCTGGGAGAATTCCAAAGTGACGACTCCATACTGGTTGTGCTGAACAACGGTGACTTCTACACCACTAACTTCGACTTGAGCAATCACTACGAAGACAATGTGAGCATCGTTGAGAAATTCGATCCGCACAAGATATGGACTGCCGCACTTTATGATGCCGATCAGCAGAATTACCCGTACCTGAAACGTTTCTGCTTCGAGGCCTCCAACCGCAAACAGAACTATCTGGGAGAGAATAAGAATAACCGCCTCATCTTGCTGACCGACGAATACTATCCACGCCTGGAAGTAATATTTGGCGGACACGACAGTTTCCGTGATCCGTTGGATATCGATGCAGATGAATTCATTGCTGTCAAAGGGTTCAAAGCCAAAGGAAAACGTATCACTACCTATGCCGTGGATACGATCAACGAACTTGAACCGACCCGCTTCCCCGAACCTGCGCAAGAGCAACAGGAAAGCCCGGAAGAGGAACCGGAAAATCTGGACCCGGACAGCGATAAGAGCGAAGGCGATATTATTGATGAGATCACCGGGCAGATGAAATTATTCTGATGAAGAAAAAACTAATATACCTAGGGCTGACAGGATGCATCCTGTTCGCCCTTTGCACCAGATTACAAGCGCAGATTGACAGTCTGCAAACCCATCGGTATGTAACACGTGCCACCATGTACGGTGTAGGATTTACCAACGTATTCGACACCTATCTTTCGCCGCAGGAATACAAAGGAATCGACTTCCGTATTTCCCGCGAGACGATTCGGATGACCAAGTTATTCGATGGAAATGTGTCTGTACAGAATTTCTTTCAGGCAGACATCGGTTATACCCACAACCGTGCCGACAACAATAATACCTTCTCCGGATTAGTCAACTGGAATTACGGATTACACTACCAGTTTCGGCTGACGGAGAATTTCAAATTATTAGCCGGAGGATTGATAGATGCCAACGGAGGCTTTGTCTATAATCTCCGGAACACCAACAATCCGGCATCCGCACGGGCATACGTCAACCTGGATGCCTCTGGAATGGCTATCTGGCATTTGAAAATCAAACGGTACCCGATGGTATTACGCTATCAGGTCAACCTACCGGTGATGGGAGTGATGTTCTCACCGCACTACGGACAATCTTATTACGAGATATTCTCTCTGGGAAATTCGAGTGGAGTGATAAAGTTCACCTCCCTGCACAACCAACCTTCACTGCGTCAGATGCTCTCCGTCGACTTACCGATAGGATATACCAAAATGCGATTCAGCTATCTGGCCGATTTGCAACAATCCAATGTAAACAATATCAAGACACATACCTACTCGCACGTATTCATGGTAGGATTTGTGAAAGACCTATACCGTATCCGAAACAAAAAAGGAACAGCTTTGCCTTCATCGGTCAGAGCCTACTAAGAGAACAAAAATTTAATGTTGAAACTTCAAGTGAGATCAATTAAGAATGAGAAATAAGATTAGACAAATGCTTTGGCTGCTCTGTTGTCTTCCGGTATTGACCGGTTGCATCGGAGAAGAAGACTACGCTAATGATCCTGTAGGAAACTTCGAACAACTATGGAAGATCATCGACGAACAGTATTGTTTTCTGGAAGCAAAAGGTATTGACTGGGATGCCGTTCACGACAAATATAGCCCACTGATTATTCCGACAATGTCTAATGACGATCTGTTTGACATCCTAAGCCAGATGCTATACATTTTAAAAGACGGACACGTCAATCTATCCTCTGCCAAACGTACTTCTTTCTACGATGAATGGTATCAGGGTTACGACTGGAACTACCGGGAAGACATTCTCTATCAAACTTATCTGGGTAGTGCCAGTACAGGATACTACACATCCGCCGGTTTAAAGTATAAAATATTCGATAACAACATAGGATATATTCGTTACGAAAGTTTCAGCTCCGGAGTCGGAGACGGCAACTTGGATGAAGTTCTTCTCTACCTGGCCACCTGCAACGGATTAATCATCGATGTACGTGATAACGGAGGCGGAAACCTGACCAATTCCACCCGGATCGCCGCCCGGTTTACTAACGAGAAAGCGCTCACCGGATATATACAGCATAAAACCGGACCGGGACATAATGATTTCTCCAAGATGGAGCCGATCTATCTGGAACCATCCAACAGTATCCGGTGGCAAAAGAAAGTAATCATCCTGACCAATCGTCGCTGTTATAGTGCTACCAATGACTTTGTGAATGCGATGCGTAGCTTAAACAAAGACAATGAAGATAAACGAATCATCCAGTTAGGTGACTGGACCGGAGGCGGTTCGGGACTTCCTTTCTCGTCGGAATTACCTAATGGATGGAGCATCCGTTTCTCCGCCAGTCCGCATTTCGATAAAAACAAGCAACCCTTGGAAGAAGGTATTGAACCGGATATTGCTATCAATATGTCTGAATCAGACCAACTTAAGCACAAAGACACTCTGATTGAAAAAGCATTCGAAATCTTAAGTGAATAACTTTATTGTCGAATTATTTGCCAAATCAGAAAATCTTCCTATCTTTGCACCGCTAAACAAAAAAGCTACACATGCGGATGTGGCGTAATTGGTAGCCGCGCCAGACTTAGGATCTGGTGCCGTGAGGCGTGTAGGTTCGAGTCCTATCATCCGCACACTTTCTATAGTATAAATAGACAAAAAAGCCTCTAAATGAATATTTAGAGGCTTTTTTATATCCTTTTCACAGGTTATTAAAAAATGCGGTAACATTCTCGGTGACGTGCGGGTCCCTTTCATGGTTACTTCTTTGTTTTATTCGCATGTTTGGCTATAAACTCCTTAGGTAGAATACCATAAGCTTTCTGGAATACACGAGTAAAATAGGAAGCTGTACTAAAACCTACACTATATGCAACCTCATTTACCCTCATATCGGTCTCCAACAATAATTGACAGGCTTTTCGCAGACGGTAATTCCGTAAATAATCGCCTGGTGTTACACCTCCTATGGCTTTAAGCTTTCTTTGTAGGTGAGAACGGCTGATATTGAAAATATCAGTTAGTGATTCTACCGAGAAATTTTCGTCTGCGATATGCTTTTCTATTTCTTCATTTAACTGACTCAGAAATAGCTCGTCATTTTTACTGGTAACTAATGCAGAGTAAGAAATAAAAGGAGAACGATTAAAGGCGTCAAGCACAGTTCTGCGATTCTCGAGTAAACTTATGATTTGCGCCTTCAGAAATGACACAGAAAACGGCTTTTCGATGAAAACATCCGCACCGGAGTGTAATCCTTCTATCTTAACTGCATTTTCAGTTTTAGCTGAAAGTAGAATAATTGGTATATGGTTATAATTGAGATCCGACTTCAATTTCTTAGTAAATGAGATACCGTCTATCCCTGGCATCATAATATCTGAGATTATAATATCATAGCTATTCTCTTCTAATAATAACATTGCTTCTTCGGCATTAAAAGCGGTATCGGCAGCATAGTCTTTGTGCAAAGAGTTCTTTATAAATGATGCCATTTCGATATTATCCTCGACAATCAGTATGCTGTTTTTGTTTTCTGACACACTTCTATCTTTTATTATTTCCTTTTCGAGAGGAATACTATCAAGTTCGGATTTATGCTGGTATAGAAGTGGTAAATCGGAAAAATTGAATATAAATGTAGCTCCCCCAGCTTCATTGTCTTTTACAGTAATATTACCGTTTAACATCTCTGCTAGTTTTTTAGCCAAAGATAATCCCAGGCCGGTACCCATTTTCCCACTATCATTTTGTACTTGATAAAAAGGATCAAATATCAGTTTCTTATAAGTATCAGAGACGCCATTGCCATTGTCTTCGACAAAAACAGAATAAGTTGCATCTTTATTCTTTACGAGAGATAAGACTATCTTATCTTTAGTATATTTGAGTGCATTTGTAAGCAAATTCCCTATTATTTTGATTAATGCATCTGTATCTGAATTTACTATAAATTCATCTTGAGGGAGCTGGAGAATAAAATCAATATGCTGCTTCTGCGCTGTTTTACTGATGCGTCCGTACAAATCCGTTAAAAGATGGCGCAAATCTACTCTTGCCGGATTTATAATATATTGAGTTGAGTCCATCTTTCTAAAATCCAGTAACTGATTAATCAAATCAGTCAACCTGTCACAATTCTTTTCGATTATCAATATATTCTCTTTAGTCTCAGGGCTTCCTTCTCCTGAATTAACAACTTCCTCCAAAGGCGCAGAGATTAAGCTCAGCGGAGTTCTTATTTCGTGAGCTATAGTAGTGAAGAAATCTATTTTCGATTTAAAAGATAAATTTTCCTGTTCGGTCTTGAATGCTTCCAATTGCTTTTCTTGTTTTGCCCGACTTTTCTTTATGTAAAATGAGATAATCAAATAAGCCATAACCAAAATCAAAACAATATATACAATCTTGGCAGGAATGGATAACCAAAACGGGGGTAATATCTCTATCTCCACTTTTGCCCCTTCTTCATTCCATAATTCGTCATTGTTAGAGCCTTTCACTCTGAATAAATATTTACCGGGAGATAAATTTACATAAGTCACACTTTGTTTATTTCCTACATAATTCCACTCAGTATCCGTTCTTTCCAACTTATATGCATATTTATTTTTCGAGTGTGCTATATAGCTTAAGCTTGTATAAGATATGGAAAAAGAGGACTTGTTATAGGGTAATATTATCTTTTGCTGCTTGTTTAATTTTTGCTGTATGGCTTCATTCAGTTCCGAATCTCCATTACCTAGAATATCAATCTGAGTTATTTCGATTGATGGCAAAACTGTATTCTTATTTTTATTGAGATCTTGTGGATAAAATGAACTGAACCCATTAATTCCGCCAAAGTAGAATTTTCCATTTAAAGCCTTATAACTTGATTTATAATTGAACTGGTTACTCTGCAATCCATCGTCCCTTGTATATAGTTTAATATTATGCAGATCTGATATGTTCATCCGGATTATTCCCTTATTCGAACTCATCCACCAATTGCCTTGTGGATCATCTAATATGCCATATATTACCCCATTGGGCAAACCATCAGTTTCGGATATATTCTTAAAACTATCGGTTTTATAATCGTAAAAGAAAATACCTTGTCCCTCGCTTGCGAATAACAACGTTTTTTTAGAGTCAATATAAATATTAGTTAATTTACTCTCTTTTAATGGATTACTATTATCGCATATTGAATCGTAACATATCCACTCATTAGTTGGTATATGATATCTTATGACTCCTGAACCGTAAGTTGCTAACCATAGATTACCAAAATCATCCTCTTTTATGTCGTATATAAATTTCGAAGCCTGCTCTATGTTAATGAACTCATTTTTATACCTATCGTACTTATTCAATCCAGCATGAGTTCCTACATAAATATCTCCATTTTTAGTTTTACATAAGGCGTATATTCCATCATCATTAATACTGTTCTTCCTATCAGAACTGTGTTTGAATACAGATAGAGACTTCGTTTTAGTATTATATACATGAATCCCTCTCGCATAGGTACCTATCCATAGGTTATCTCCATCTATCAATAAAGCATGCACGTTATAGTACGATCCTTTTATCGGTTGAGTGATAGTTTGATCTTTCGTATTAAAGTAATTTACACCTCCATTTTCCGTAGCTATCCATAGATTCTCATTTTCATCTTCACAAAACTGTCTGATTGTCTTTCCCGATAAGGATCCGGACAAGATGTCGGGATAATAGGTGTCTATACTGAATACACTTGGACTTAAGTAATTTACTCCACCCGAATATGTACCAATCCATATTCCCCCTTCCCTATCTTTGTAGATTGAACCAATAGCCTGATCGCTCAAACTATGATAAGAATTAGGAATGTCGATTCGCTTGGATGTTCTATTTTCAATATCGAACATATATAATCCATTGTCTGATCCTACGAGCAGAGCATTGTCCCGATATTGGCAAATAGCCATAATACGTGTTACGGCAGAAGACTCTTTATTTGAACTAAGAAAAGTAGTATATGCATTTGACTGTTTTTTGTATAAACGCAGACCTTTACCCCATGTTCCAAGCCATAAGTCACCATTGGTATCTTCGACGATTGTTTGTGTCTCATGCTCGGAGTTATCATAGAGACTATATAATCTTTCTATCGGATCAAAAAAGCCTGTATTTGAATTATACCTGAGCAATCCAAGTCTAGTACCTACCCATATATTATCAGAGGCATCTCCGTATATAGACCATACTATATTTGAGTCGAAATCATATCCGTTTACCCTCACCCTCTTCAACTCATTCTTTTCGGGATTATAAGTATAAATACCTTGCGAATTGGTCCCTATCCATATATTTCCTTTGCCATCCTTAAAAATAGTGGTTACAGTATAGGTAATTTTAAAATTATCGGCAGTTGTATTTTCCACTTTTTCAAAAGTCTCGTCGGCTATGTCCATTATATAGAGACCTGCTTCTGTACCTACATAGAGCTTATTATTATCACCCTCTATCATACAATGTATAATATTATTCCCTATCGTCTTCTCTTTCCGAGGATTATGTCTGAATACCTTAAAACTATTCCCATCGAATTTATTTAAACCATCTTTTGTCCCAAACCACATAAAACCTTTCGCATCTTGCATGATACAAAAGACAAAATTTGCAGAAAGTCCATTATCCACCTGCAACTTCTTGAAATGAAAATTAGAGTATCCCTGCGAAAAAGAGGCAATGCTATAAAGAGAGAGGCAAAGCAAGATGTACAAATAGTGATTTTTCATATAAAGAATGGTATAACGTGAAAGTTTCGACAAATATACGCTTTTATCAGTAGTGGAAAAATATCAATTATTATTTATTTATATCACATTTTAGTCAATATAGCTACAGAAACCTTTTATTGCCATTTTTTTACCCAAATATATCACCTCTGCAATAGTGAATTTATCTATTTTTGCCATCAATCAAGTTGAAAGCTTGTTAACCCTATTTTAATATAAAGATAAGTTTATAACCATATATTCAATACCATGGAAAAACTGACAAACAAGAAAATACCGCTTATCAGATATGCAGTAATCTTCCTTTCTTTTGGAAACAGCATTCAAGCTTCGCATTCCCTACAGCCTTTAAATATTTAAACTAATTACATACAAAAATCTATTATCAATGAAAACATTTCTTTTATTAATTATTTTACTCTTTTCTTCCGTATCATCATTTGCGCAGTGGAAACCTGCGGGTGATAAAATTAAAACGGTTTGGGCAGAAAAAATTGACCCTAATAATGTTTTGCCAGAGTACCCTCGTCCGATAATGGAACGCGATAAGTGGCAAAATCTGAATGGTTTGTGGGACTATGCCATTTTGCCTATGGGACAACAGGAACCTCAGACGTTCGATGGAAAAATTCTTGTTCCTTTTGCGGTAGAATCAAGCCTTTCAGGTGTCCAAAAAGAACTGGGTAAAGAAAAAGAGCTATGGTATAGACGTACGTTTACAATTCCCTCCGATTGGAAAAGCAAAAATGTAATACTACATTTCGGAGCAGTGGACTGGAAAGCAGAAGTTTACCTTAACAATATTAAAATAGGAAGTCACACTGGAGGATATACACCTTTTTGCTTCGATGTAACCCCATTCCTTACTTCAGGAAATCAAAAACTGGTAGTTAAAGTATGGGATCCTACAAGCGATAGTTCTATACCAAGAGGCAAACAAGTGACTAATCCTAATGGAATATGGTACACACCTGTTTCAGGTATTTGGCAAACTGTCTGGTTGGAACCAGTAAATAACAAGCACATTGTCGGCATTACCCCCATTGCCAATATAGACAATAACAATTTAAAAGTGAAAGTGTGTACAAAGAATACGGAGTCATCTGATATTGTAGAAGTAAAACTAAAGGATAACAATAAAGTGATCGCTTCGGCAAAAGGCGTTGTAGGACAGACATTGGATATCGCTATTCCGAATGCGAAACTTTGGTCGCCCGAATCTCCATTCCTCTACGATCTGGATGTTACCCTCATCGAAAGGGGAAAATCAGTAGATAAAGTCAGTAGTTATGCCGCAATGCGCAAGGTGTCGAAAAAACGCGATGCAAATGGCATAATACGTATGCAATTGAATAACAAGGATATATTCCATTTTGGACCATTAGATCAGGGATGGTGGCCTGATGGACTTTATACAGCACCAACAGATGAAGCATTGAAATATGATATTGTGAAGACAAAAGACTTCGGATACAATATGATTCGCAAACATGTAAAAGTAGAACCAGCACGTTGGTATACTCATTGCGATCGTTTAGGTATACTGGTATGGCAAGATATGCCAAATGGCGACCAAGGACCTCATTGGGATATGCACCACTACTTTGATGGAAAAGAGGTTACGCGCTCTATCGAATCAGAACAAAATTTCCGCAAAGAATGGAAAGAAATAATGGATTATTTGATGCCATATCCGTCTATTGCTATATGGGTTCCGTTCAATGAGGCATGGGGACAGTTCAAAACGCAGGAAATTACAGAATGGACGCAGTATTATGACCCATCACGTCTAGTAAACCCGGCAAGTGGCGGCAATCATTATCTTAAAGTTGGAGACATTCTCGATTTCCATAAATATCCTTCACCAGAGATGATGATGTATGATAACGAACGAATTACTGTTATCGGTGAATATGGAGGAATAGGTATGCCGCTTACAGATCATTTATGGCAACCAGATAAAAACTGGGGATATGTACAATTCAAGAGCGCAAAAGAAGTTACAGACGAATATGTGAAATACGGACGACAATTACTGAATTTGGTAAAAAGTGGAATATCCGGTGGTGTATACACACAAACTACAGATGTCGAAGGAGAAGTAAATGGCTTAATAACTTATGACAGAAAGGTTATTAAAGTAGAGGAAGATCGTATTAGAAAGATTAACCAGGAAATCATCAATTCACTGTCTGAATAAAGAAGGTATCAAAGGGATTAGACGAAGCAGAATAGTATTTCAAGTATAATAATAAATAACTAAAACTATGTAAAACAACAATTTACGAATAAGTACAATCGAAAAATCGAACTATTAAATCACAATTTATTATCAATAAAAATAGTTATAATATGACTAATAGAATATGTAAACTATTAATGTTAACCGGTTTAATACTGCTATACGCAGGAAATACCACAAAAGGATTTGCTCAAACTGGTGTCACACAACAATCCCGAACAGAGAAAACTGTAAAAGGCACTGTGAAGGATGAGCAAGGTGAACCGTTGATTGGCGTGAGCGTTGCCATAAAAGGCACAACCAATGGCACAATCACGGATGCAGATGGAAAATTTTCCATCAGTTGCAACGGTGATGATATGTTAGTAATCTCGTATGTAGGTTTTAATACCATTGAGAGAAAAGCTGGAAACGCATCATTGCTTGCTCTTGTTATGAAAGAAGACTCGAAATTATTGGATGAAGTTATCGTTATCGGTTATGGTACTACTACCCGTAAACATGTGATAGGGGCAGTCGATCAGGTAAAAGATAAACTTATTAAAGATCGTCCGGTAGCCAACCTGACTCAGGCATTGCAAGGAGCATCACCGAGTCTCACTATCCAGCAACGTAGTATGAATCCGAATGACAACACGATGAATATTAATATTCGAGGTGTCAGTTCTATGAATAACAACGATCCTCTAATTGTTATAGACGGAATGATTGCCGACGATGTTAAAGCAATGAATATGCTTAACCCTAGTGATATAGAAAATGTTTCTATATTGAAAGATGCCGGTACAGCCGCCATTTATGGATCACGTTCATCCAATGGAGTCATACTGATTACCACAAAGAAAGGTCATTTGGATATGAAACCACAGGTATCTTTCAGCGCCTCCGTCGGATCACAAAATCCAGATATCTTATTGAAGCCGCTACCGGGTTATCAAAACGCATTGTTGCGCAATGACTCGTATGTAAACGCAGGAAAAGATCCTATTTATACTGCAGAGGAAATACATCAGTTTGCCAAAGGAGACAGTGAGTGGGGATATAAAGCGATACTGAAGAATGCTCTGCAACAAAGTTATAATTTAGGCGTACAAGGAGGATCTAAATCTACTTCTTACAATATTTCTTTCGGATATTACGATCAGGAAAGTAACTATAAGGGACAGGATTTTGGTGTTAAGAGATACAATTTCAGAAGTAATATTGTAACTGACATTAAACGTTTGAAACTGACTGCATTATTGGCATACGACAGACAAGAAGGACGTTCGGACAGAGGTGGCTTGTGGTTGTCAGATGTAATGCGTGTACCAACATACAATACGTATGACATATATCCCGATGCAGATGGAAAATATTACAATACAGACATAACCACTGGAGGTAATTTCCTTGCCACCTTATATCATGGCGGTCTGACAACAAACAATGACGACCATTTTCAAGGGGTTGTATCCGGAGAGCTAAACATTTGGAAAGGATTGAAAGCGAAAGCTGTATTAGGCTATGACCTAAGGTCGGAACACCGCCTTATAAAAAGACGTTATCACCCGGTATATGATTATATCGACAGGGATAAAATAACGAATGAGAGTGATAAGAAAGATTATAGTATTGAGGACTATAACGGAAAAATAACAATGTTGAATACCCAGTTCCTACTAGAATATAACCGTACTTTCAACAAAGTACATAATGTTACGGGGGTATTGGGATATACAACAGAGTCATTCCGCAGAGAAGCTAATGAGATAAAAAGAAAATATGTCGACCCTGATCTCTATACAGATACAGATGACACCGAAATAGATCCCGGCAGCTACAACACACCTGGTGGAACAGTAGAACGTGCTCTTCATTCGTGGTTAGGTCGTTTGGGCTATTCATATATGGACAAATACTATGTTGAAGTGAGTGGCCGTTACGACGGTTCATCATTGTTGGCAAAAGGACATCGATGGGCATTCTTCCCATCAGCGACTCTTGGATGGCGAATCTCAGAAGAAGAAATTTTCTCTTTCTGGAAAGAAAAAGTAGGCGACCTGAAAATTAGAAGTTCGTATGGTTTGTTGGGAACGCAGTCTGTGCCAGACTATCAGTATTTTACCACATACGATATTTACAAAAATCAATATGGATTTAATAAAACTCCGGTAACAGGTACAGGATATACCTTTGGCAATGAATCATTGTCATGGGAAAAGACAAAGACATTCAACATCGGTTTTGATGCTACTTTGCTGAAAAACACGTTGAGTCTATCTTTCGACTACTTTAATAAATACACTACCGATATTTTATTAGTTCCACAAACTCCGAGCACATTAGGAGGAGCTGTGCCCTATAAAAATATTGGAGAAATGAGAAACAGCGGATGGGAATTGTCTATCAACTATCGTCTGAATCATTCCGACTTTACTCATAACTTCGGATTCAATATAGGCGACTCTTTTAATAAAGTAATCAAATATGGCAAACAGGATATTTTTCAAGTCGACGGAATAGAACGTATTGTTCGCGAAGGCGTTCCTCTGCATAGTTATTACGGATTTAAAACAGATGGCCTATATCAGAACGAAGAAGAAATACGGAATTCAGCAGTGTTTATTGGAGCAAACTTGTCACCCGGAGACGTGAAGTATGTAGATCGCAACGGAGACGGAGTTATAGATGACAACGACCGTTATATCTTGGGCAATGCTTTCCCTCGCTATATATTTGGATTCAACTATTTACTCAACTGGAAAGGGATTGATTTCAATATGCTGTGGCAAGGTGTAGGCAAACGTGATATGGCATTACGTGGCGAAATGGTTGAGCCATTTCATGGAAGTTATTATTTTGTCATGTTCGAACACCAGTTGGATTATTGGAGTCCGAGCAACACAGATGCCAAATATCCACGGTTGATAAATGATTATGCAACATCCTCGTATGCGAACAATTACCAGCATTCATCCGACAGAAACATTTATAATGCAGCATATCTGCGATTGAAAAACTTACAAATTGGTTATACTATTCCGGAAACTATAACAAGGAAAATAGGTATGAGCAAAGTACGGGTATATGCAACCGGACAGAATTTATTAACAATCACAAAAAATAAATTTATCGATCCGGAGTCTTCTGAATTTGGTAACAGCATGAATGCCGGTGGTGCAAACAGTGGACGTAACTATCCTACATTGAAATATTATGGTGGTGGTATTGAGATCGTATTTTAAATACAATAATCAGATATAGTATAATATATGAAAACAACAATAATTAAATATTTTTCATGGTGTCTGTTTATTTGCATATTTTCATCCGGCTGCGTCGATCTGGATGTATCCCCTACAAATAAATTTACTGACGAAAACTATTGGACATCAGAAGAAAAAGCAGCTTCGCTTTTGCATATGGCATATCGCCAGATGAATAGTACGGAATGGGTATTCCGTGACGAACGATTGAGTGACAACCTCTATAACGGATACGGTGGTGATGATATCAAAACAATCAGTAACGGACAGGCTACATCCTCGACAGGTCTTTTCGATAAAGTTTGGGGTGAGATATATGGTGGGATAAAAACAACCCATACACTTTTAGCCAATATCGATAGAGTAGAAATGGATGAAAATCTCAAAAACAGGATGAAAGCTGAAGCCCGCTTTATTCGTGCTTTCCTCTATTTCCAATTGACAAATTGGTATGGAGATGTACCATTCTTTACGCAGGATATTGACGAACAAACTGCAAGAACCATTGGACGAACCAAACAAGCTACCATCGTAGAATGGATACATCAGGAGTTGGAAGAGATAGCAGAAATACTGCCGACCAAAGAACGGTATGCAAGAGCCGATAGAGGACGGATTACATGCGGAGCGGCAGTAGCTTTTAACGCCCGTGTAGCCTTAAATTTCAACGATTGGGAGAGAGTGAAAAAGTATACAGAAAAGTTGATTGACAAAGCTGACTATGGAAGATATTCACTTCATTCCAATTATCAGGAAATATTTTATAAAGCAAATGAATATAATAACGAAATAATTCTGGATATCCAGTATGTGCCTAAAGTACGTACATGGAGTGATATATCCACATATGTTCCATTCAATCTGGAATCGGTGCAATACATAGTCGCAAGTCCTGCTCAAAGCCTTATAGACACCTATCTGATGAGAGATGGAAGCAAATGGGATGAAGCAAAAAGCGCTTATGAAAACCGTGATCCGCGTATGGATATGACAATCGTTCGTCATGGCAGCATAGTGCAAAAAAGAGACGGTTCTTCCTATACAGTAAATGTAAATCCCAACGGTGCATCAAAAGAGAATAAAGACAAGATTGGTCATGCCAGTGGTTCGCAAACCGGATATTTCTATAGGAAGTATTATGACCCGAGTCCAAGTGCGTGGACAGTAGGTACTTCATGGAGTTGCAACATCAATTTTGTAACACTGCGCTATGCCGATGTTTTGTTGATGTACGCAGAAGCTATGTACGAATTGGAGAAAATGACTCCCGAAATTTGGGAGCAAACAATAACACAGCTCCGCCGCCGTGCCGGATTCAATGAAACACCTGCGGCAATGGACTATCCAACAAGTGGAGATATTCGTCAAATTATCAGGGACGAACGACGCGTAGAGTTGGCACTGGAAGGAACGCGTATTTATGATATACGCCGTTGGAAAATTGCAGAAGAAGTTCTGAATGAACCATTCAGAGGAGCCAAATTTAAGTTGAGTGGCGGTGATTTGACATACTTCTCATACCATGAAAACTCATTCAACAGGGATCGGGATTATCTATGGGCTGTGCCGAGGCAACAATTTACGATCAATCCCAATCTGGGTCAGAACCCCGGATATTAATCATGACGCTTATTTTTAATCATTTAATATATAAAAAGATGAAAAACAAAATATTATTTACGTCCATAACATTCCTGACATTAGCATTAGGAGTATTTACAAGTTGTGAGAAAGTGAAAGAATTTGAGAGTGTATCTGTCACTTCAGTTCCTAAATTATACGAACCGGTTGAAGATCGATATGCAGTAATAGAAGATGTATCAAACCTGTACTTTGAATGGGAGAAAGCCCAAGCGGAAGATAACAGCGTGGTTTATTACGATATATTATTCGATAAACTCGACGGGGACTTTTCTAACCCTATATATATTTATCAGGCAGACGGCAATGGTTTGAATACCGGAGCTACCATTACGCAAAAAGGCTTGAATAGAATAGCCCGGCTTGCCGGTGCAAAGTCTGAAGAAGAAGCAGTTGTAAAGTGGACCGTGCGCTCAAACAGGGGAATGAACTTCGCTTTGGCTCAAGAATCGAGAACAATAACCTTACTCCGTATGGCAGGTCTCGAAGATTTGGACGATGGAGAAAGATTGTACATTGGTGGAGCAGGTTCGGAACAAGGACAACGTGTGAAGATGATAGAAGCTGAATCGGGCACTTATTACGAAATATATACCAAACTGGAAGCTGGCGAACCATTCTATTTCTACACCAGATTACAAGCCAACTCTGACAGAATCATATCAATAAAAGAAGATGGAGAATCTCTTGAAGAAACTGCCGGAGGCGAAGCACTTACTTATGCAATAGATAAAGCAGGTGTCTATCGTATTAAACTTGATTTCAAGAACAAGAAGATTTCTTTCGAAGAGATTAATAGGGTTGCCATACGTAATTCATGGACAAATGTGCGCGGTATTTTCAATTATACCGAGAAAGGTGTTTGGGAACTCATGAACTATAATGTGCAACTACAAAAGACAGACTGGGGCTTTGACGAACGTTATAAGATTGAATTTACCGTAGATGGCAAACAAGAAGACTGGGGACAAATTAAAGACAAGTTCTTTGATAACAGGCCTAGCATAGATAGAGCCGGATACCGTGATATGGCTCCTACCGATAATGGTCAATGGAATGGTAGCCAATTCAAATTCCCGGAAGAACTTTGTGACAGAAATAATCTCAGCAAATATTTTACAGATGTTACGATATCTATGACTGCAGAGAAAAATTACACTCACGACTTTACTAATATAAATACAGGTGACTAAACCATACGTAGTCTGTTTCTCGTAAGGGAAACAGACTGCTAAAAACAGAAGCAATTATGAAAAATATATTATTCGGGATTTTCCTTACATTTTCATGTTCTCTGATGTCGTGTGGCTCATACGACGATGAATATATAGAAGTAAACCAGTTTCCTAAGTACTCATGGACAGCAGCAGCCGACAGCGCTTCAACGACTTTTGTAAACAGGTATTGGAACACATCTGTGGGATGTTTCAACAATACATTCGACGGACAAATAGCACAAAACGACTATTGGCCCGAAGCTCATGGTCTGGATGTGGTAGTGGATGCTTACTTGCGTACCCATGATGAAAAGTATAAAAAAGTAATCTGGGATTTTTATGATGGAGTAAAAAATAAAAATGGAGGCAAATGGAGACACGATTTTTATGACGATATGGGTTGGCATGCAATGGCTCATCTACGTGCATACTATGCAACCAATGATGACCGGTTCTTAAAATCATCTCACGATCTGTGGACATGGATCACCGAAGGTTGGAATGATTACGACGGTGGAGGTATCCAATGGAAAGTAGGAACTGATGCTGAAAGTATGGGGAAAGGTATACCATCAAACGGACCTGCAGCTATTATTGCAGCCAGATTTGCACAAAAATACCCAGATGAGACCATAAACGGATTCACTAATCTACAATGGTCACTACGGATATACGAATGGATGAAATATCACCGTACCGTATTGTCTACAGGCCGGATATTTGAAAATTATGACACTACAAATGGAGATTATTCGTATGATGTAGGAACATTTATGGGAGCAGCTATCGAGTTATATAATATAACCAAAGAGAAAGTATATTTTAACGATGCAGTGAAAGTAGCCCGTTATCATATAGCAAACAATGTAAATACCGCCTATAAGGTTATGAGGGATTATGGCGAACAAACCGGTGATGGCGGCGGACACGACTGTAACCTCTTCAAAGGTATATTTGTACGCTACTTTACCATACTTATACAGCATCCGGATCTTTCAGACGGTGACAGAATGCGTTTTGTTGCTTTCCTGAAGAATAATGCAAATTACTTATGGACTCTTGGAACCGAAAAACCGGATATCAAAATGAGTCCTACGTGGTGGCAAATGCCAAAAGGTGATACATCATGGGGCGATTTACGTTCCGCCATTAGCGGTACAACAACTATAGAAGCTATGGCTTTATTAGAGAAAAATGGATTTGTAGATTAAGTAAAATCTATAACAAATAAACTACCCATCTATTTATTACCCTGCAATCTTGGCTAATTGCAGGGTAATAGCACCTCCTGTTATATCCAATCATAAATAATATCAGATGAAACAACATATTAATTTTAAGTCCTTACTCACTTTAGCAATAATAAGTCTGTTGGGAATCAGTTTTATTGCTTGTAACGACAAAGATGAAATAGAAGACGAGCAACTCATTGCTGTTAAGAGTCTTAACGTCCCTGTCAATGATGAATACATTGTATTACAATCTGTTACAGATCTATTATTCGAATGGTCAAAAAGCGAAACTAAAGATGTTAATTATACGATTCTATTCGATAAAGAAAATGGCAATTTTTCAGCTCCTGTATATAAGGCTTCATCAGATAATGCAGGGGCAAATACCAATATCAGACTAACACAACGCAAACTTAAAGATATCGCAACCTCTGCCGGAGGTATTGCCGGCAACAATATAAAACTAAAATGGGCTATACAGACCACTAAAGGTTTAAATACCATTCTATCTGAAGAATTTCGAAGTATCACTTTCGTTCTGCCAGCCGATTTAGGTGGCATCATCAAAGAGGGAGAGAAATTATACATCACCGGAGAGGGAGCAGAAGATGGTCAAGAAGTGAAAAAAGTAGAATATAACAGCACCACGATTTATGAAATATATACGAAACTGGAAGCTAACAAACCCTATTCTTTTTATTCGCAACTAGGTGAGCAAAAAAGAACGTTCAACCTGAAAGAAGATGGTATAACATTGAACGAGACTACCGGACAGCAGTTCTCTGGAACAACAGTAACACAGACAGGGACTTATCGCATCCGTTTGAACTTCAATACCTATCAGGTTACCACAGAGAGAATAAATAAGGTAGCAATTCGTTTTAGCTGGACAGGACGGAAAAATGAATTTAATTATACCTCAAAGGGCTGCTGGGAACTAAAAGATTATAATGTACAATTATTCGCTACTGACTGGGGCTTTGACGAACGATACAAAATAATCTTCACTATTAACGAACAAGAAGAAGCCTGGGGACAACTCGGACCTGAATTCGGACAAAGGCCGGCCATTGACAGACCCGGCTACAGAGACATGGCCCCCACTGCAACCGGACAATGGGATGGAGCACAGTTTAAATTTCCAGCCGAACTATGTGATGAAAATGACTTGAACAGGTATTATACCACTATTTTGATCTCAATGACAGCCGAGAAGAATTATACTCATGATTTTCTGGACATCACTTCTCATGGAAGTTATACCGCCAAATACCAAAACCCTGTATTTACAGCCTTTTCCTTACCCGACCCCGATGTGATAAGGGGAGAGGATGGCTACTTCTATCTGTATGCAACGGAACACTCTCTGACAGATCCCAATATGAAAAATGCACCTATTATGAAGTCGAGAGACCTTATTAACTGGACAAGAGCTGGCTCCATCTTCACAGATGCAACTCATCCTCAAATAACAGGAATGAATGATGCTGGTATCTGGGCACCTACTGTAAGTAAGGTGAATGGCAAGTATATGATATACTACTCACAGCCTGCACCCGAATGGAAGCATGCCATCGGTGTAGCTACTTCATCTTCGCCAACCGGTCCTTTTACCGATCATGGAAAACTAATAGACAGTAATGAGCAGGGAGTCGATATTTCCATTGATGCTTATCTTTATCAGGAGGATGGCCGTAACTACCTGTTCTGGGGCAGTTTTCGCGAAATTAGCGTGATAGAATTAACTGCCGATGGAATGTCTATCAAGAAAGGAGCAGTAAGAAAGAAAGTTGCCGGAGGTCAATACGAAGCCGCCTATGTTATCAAGAAAAACGGAGTATACAATCTGATATTATCTACCGGCCAATATCATAAAGGTGGTACATACAGTTTAGTTGTCGGACAATCGAATAACATCATGGGTCCATATACCAATAAAAAAGGGGAAGATATGAACGATGTCAAGCATGAGTTAATGTTGAAAGGCAATAACCGATTCTCTTCAACCGGACATTGTTCGCGCATCATCACAGACGATGCGGGTCAGGACTGGATTCTGTATCATGGATATGTTGACGAGCTCGATTATCGTTGCCTGATGCTTGATAAAGTAAATTGGATAAATGGATGGCCGGTTGTGAATAATACATATCCCACTTATACCGGATATAGCGCTCCTGTATTCAGATGAAAATTGATTAAATAGAAAATATATGTTTGGAAAAATTAAAGCGACTATCATTCTCGCCCTTCTAGCCATTGTGGCAGGATGTGCAGTTCAGAAGGATAAGAACAAACGTTTGACCGATTATGTCAATCCATTTATAGGGACTACCACCTTGTGGGACAGTATAGATTTAGGGTACAATCCCACTCGCAGGGCATGGGGAGGGGAGACTTTTCCCGGTGCATCCTTACCTAACTCTATGGTACAAGTCACTCCCGTCACCATGTGGCGAAGCGGCTCGGGCTATCAGTATGAAGATACTATTATCCATGCTTTTGTTCATACCAGCAAAGGGCATTGGAATCTCTGTTATGTTCCATTTATAGCGGTAAGCGGGAATGTTGATCCAAAATCTTATTATACGGGGTATAGTCACGATAACGAATCGGCAAGTCCCGGATATTATCAGGTCTATCTCAAAAAATATGATATTAATGCAGAGGTGACTTCATCATTACGATGTGGTTATCACAAATATACTTATAAAAACGGGAAAGAGAAAAAACTATTGGCCGACCTCTCCCATTCTAATGAGTATATAAGAGGCTGGAATATAGAGAAGTCGGGCGATAACGTGTTCAGCGGCTATCAACAAACAGGTCCTACTTTCTATTTCTATGCAGTTACCAACCATAAGATCAAGGATATAGAATCATTGAAAGATGGAGATGCAGAAGTTCGCATTATAAACTTTATCGACAATGAAAACATAGACAATCCTCTCGAAATGAAGGTCGGCTTCTCTTATGTTAGTGTTGAAAATGCAAAGAAAAACCTGGAGGCAGAGATACTCAATAAAGATTTCGAGCAAGTAAGAAATGAGGCAAGCGACACATGGGAAGGATTGTTATCTAAAATTCAGGTGTCAGGCGGTACGGAGGAGCAAAAAGAAACCTTTTATTCTGCTCTTTACAAAGCATTTTTATGGCCTATATTATTGAGCGATGTTAATGGAGAATATGTTAACGCCAAAGGCGAGGTGGTAAACAAAGGATTTCGTTACTACAGTGAACCTTCTTTTTGGGATGATTATCGCAATAAGTTGATTTTGCTGGGTATGGTCTCTCCTGATGTCACGGCGGATGTCATAAAGTCTATTACCGATTATGGAGAAATTAAAGGATTTATGCCAAGATTTTTCCATGGAGATCATGCGTCTGCCTTTGTTACAGGGAGTTATTTAAGAGGCATCCGTGATTTTGACGTGCAGAAAGCATATAAAATACTATTAAACAATGCTTTTGCAGAGGGCGAAGGTAGCAGACCTCATATTAAAGAGTATATGGAACGAGGATGGATATCCGAAATGGATATTAAAGATCCCAAATTGGAAACAGTAGCAAAAGCAGCCGTGACAAAAACACAGGAATATGCATACGATGATTATGCCACTGCCTTGCTGGCAAAAGAATTGGGCGATATGCAAAATTATGAAAAGCTAATGAAAAGAACAGATAGCTATAAACATTTATTCGATTCTACCACACAGCAGATGCGTCCCCGGTTGGAAAATGGAGAATGGGTTACTCCATTCGACCCTAAGAGACCATTCTATGAATATATGTATCGTGAAGCTAATGGATGGCAATCCACATTCTTTGCTCTCCACGATCCTCAAGGTCTCATTAATTTATTCCCCAGCAAAGAGGCATTTGAAACGAAATTAGACTCATTATTCATGATCCCATGGGAGGGATATGAAGCACATAATCTGACTACTTTTATCGGTCAATATTGTCATGGAAACCAACCTGGACATAGCGTTCCTTATATGTACTATTTTGTAGACAAACAGGAAAAGTCACAGAAAATATTGAATAAGATCCTGAACGATTATTATCGCATGGGACCCGAAAAATTAGCATATTGCGGTATGGATGACGCAGGAGAGATGTCTTCGTGGTATGTATTGAATGCCATAGGGTTATATACATATTCACCCGCTGACCCCAAGTATATTATCACTGTACCCTTATTCGACAAGACAACATTTAATTTGAATGGCAAAGATTTCACTATTAGCAAAAAAGGAAATGGAGAAAAGATAACAAACATAACTTATAACAACGAAAAAGTTGAAAGTTACTTCATTACACATGATAAGTTGAAAGAAGGAAAAGAGTTGATAATTAGCGTGGAATGAATGGTAAATCATAAGAAACGGACGAATTTCAAAAGGATTAAGGTATGAGATCTGGTGTTTTTTTGTCACTTTAACTAGGTTTATCAGAAATAAAAAATACCTTTGCGAAAGAATTAGAAGCTCATTGATTTAAGTAAAATAAACTAGAAGCCTTCAGGATACTATCTTGGAGGCTTTTGAATTGATTTGATATGAATAAACATCAACTTTGCTGCATCGGTCACATCACATTAGACAAAGTAGTCACTCCTCAAAACACTGTCTACATGCCGGGAGGAACAGCTTTTTATTGCTCACATGCCATCCGTCATTTTAATGATATTGATTATGCGCTGGTAACGGCAGTAGGCGCCACCGAGATGAAAGTTGTAGAGCAACTACGCGAAGCGGGTATTAACGTAACCGCCTTACCTAGCAAGCACTCCGTATACTTCGAAAATATCTATGGTGCCAATCCGGACGACCGTACCCAACGTGTATTAGCGAAAGCCGATCCGTTCACCGCCAGCCAGCTCAAAGAGATAGATGCACAAATCTACCACCTCGGTTCTCTGCTGGCAGATGATTTTTCATTAGAAGTCATCAAAGCACTATCCCAGAAAGGTTTGATTGCAGTAGATTCGCAAGGTTACCTGCGCGAGGTTCGTGACACCCACGTTTATCCGGTGGACTGGACAGATAAGAGAGAAGCCTTGCAATATATTCATTTCCTCAAAGTCAACGAGCATGAAATGGAAGTGCTGACCGGTCTTTCCGATCCGCGTGAAGCTGCCCGTCAATTATATAAATGGGGAGTAAAAGAAGTATTAGTCACCTTGGGAAGCATGGGCTCACTTATTTTCAACGGAAAAGAATTTTATCGCATCCCGGCCTATAAACCCAAAGAAGTGGTGGATGCAACAGGATGTGGAGACACTTATACCATCGGCTATCTATACCAACGGGTGTCAGGTGCCGGCATTGAAGAAGCAGGACGTTTTGCTGCAGCCATGTCGACTTTAAAAATAGAGAAATCCGGTCCTTTCAGCGGAGATAAGGAAGATGTCATTGAATGTATCAGGACTGCAGAACAGATGTTCTAAAGTCCTGATCTCTCATGTATCTACTTTCTAATCTTAAACACCGGTGCAATCGCGTTCACCCGTTTATCAGGCATATTTATAACAAGCCCCTGTTCAGAACGGGTGAACGAAACTTTCCCGTAGCCCAGTAATTCAACTTTACTGATCTTACCCGGATGCAACTCACTTTTTGCTGCCAATGATTTAATCGTGATTTGTTTCTCTTCCGGCCATGCCAATACGACAGCATATAAGCTTTTATCCGTTTGTGTAAATCGAATCTCTTTTGAAGTTGCCTTGTCATAAGCACCTTCATTAAACCCTTGCGCATTGATAGGGATAGCAGATTCCGCTATCGGACCTTCACCGAAGACTTTCCACGGACGAGTATCGATGATAGCTTCTTTATTGACAGTCATCCAGTCACCCAAATCATTCAGAATCACTTCTTCTTTTTCGTCAAACGTTCCATCTGCCCGTAAAGGGACGCTAAGCAATAAATTACCATTCTTGCTGACAATATCAACCAACAGCTTTACGACTGACGCAGCCGACTTATAACCATTATGCTCATAAATAGAGGTGTTGTAATGCCAACCTCCGATACATGAGCACGATTGCCAGGGCTCTTCAATAATCTTGTTGGGAGCACCACGCTCTACATCCCAAACCAAAGCCTTACGCTGCTGCTCATCCAGAATCTTACCAAACATCACAGCTTCCAGTTCCCCCTTATGAGTCGCCATATTATGATTATAGAAATGTGCGGCAATCTTCAACCCGGCATCACTGATAGGATAAAAAGGAAGTACGGTTACATCAAAATAAATCAGATCAGGATTATAGCGGTTTATTGCGTCCAACGTACGGTCATAAAAATTCGTACAATACTCCACTGTTGGCTGGCAAACTCCATTTCCCCATCCCCATTGTCTATGAATCATGCCATTACTCCAGCTACCTTCACTCATCGGATGATTCTGTGCATACAAATCTTGGGGATCATATCCTTCCCACCACTTACCTTTACCATCCTCTTTAGTGAGCTTTCCATCATAAGGAATACCTGCTTTCGCCCCCTCTCTATCATAACGCTGTGAAGGCTCATACCAGGTCCAGGCATGATCGGCATGGAAACTAATACCAAAAGGAAGCTCGTATTTACGCGCAGCCTTCTCCCATTCTGCAAGAATATCCCGCTTAGGTCCCATGTTCACCGAGTTCCACGGTTGGTACCGGCTATCCCAGAGATCCATATTGTCATGATGATTACCCAAAGCAAAGAAATATTGCGCCCCTATTTTCTTATATAATGCAACTAACTTATCAGGATCCCATTTCTCTGCTTTAAACAAAGGAATAATATCCTTGAAACCGACCTCGGATGGATGTCCATAGTGTTCCACATGATGTTTATAAGCTCCCGAACCTTCAAAATACATCTCACGCGCCATCCAGTCACCGGAACCTTCCACACACTGGGGTCCCCAATGAGCCCAAATACCAAACTTGGCATTTCTAAACCATTCGGGAACTTTGTAATTTTTCAGGGATTCCCAAGTCGGTTCAAATTTCCCTCTCATCATTTTCTCATTCTTTTCCGAAACCGGAACAGGATAATTTTGAGCTATTACTGTCTCTCCGCATAATAATAAAACAGAAATCAATAATAAGTGTGTTGTTTTCATGATATAACTATTTATAATTTCTCTATATTTGTGACGATACAAAAATAGAACAGCAAATTGAGATTTTCATTATCCAAACACGTCATCATATAGGATATTATCGATATTTGTATGTTAAAACAATTAATTCGCTAAAGTTATGACACAATCCATCGACCAACTACATTTGTTGATATTAAACGTAGGACTAGCCATCCATAACGCAGATTGGAACTGGAAAAACGTCAGCAGTCCATTCACCAGACTGTACTATGTGACCGAAGGAACCGCACGTATCATCTTACCGTCAGGAGTACAGGAGTTACTCCCCAACCACCTCTACCTGATTCCGTCATTTACAACTCACAGTTATTCATGTGAGGCCTATTTCTCGCATTATTACCTCCATATATATGAAGACCATCAATCGGAAATGAGCATTCTGGAAGACTATAACTTTCCTGTGGAAATACCGGCAGGCGACTTAGAACTGCCACTCATAAAAAGATTGTGCCAGATCAACCCGACCATGCACTTGCCGCAATCTGATCCGACAAGTTATGACAACAATCCGACATTGATTAAAAGTATCATCAAAAACAAACAACGAGACTTCTATGATAAGGTAGAGTCAAGGGGAATAGTTTATCAACTCATGGCACGTTTCCTAAAAAATGCCAAGCCTAAAATTGAAACAAATGACGACCGGATTCAAAAAGCCCTGTCTTATATCCGGAAGAATATCTATCAAAAAATAGAAATAGATTCGCTGGCAGAAATCTCCTGCCTGTCCAAAGACCATTTCATCCGGCTTTTCAAAAAAGAGGTAAACAACACTCCATTGCAATATATCAACCAGAAGAGAATTGAAAAAGCACAGCTCATATTGATAACAGACAACATGTCGATTAAGAACATTGCTTATCTGCTAGGATATGAGGACCAGTCTTATTTCAACCGCTTATTCAAAAAATTGACAGGACTTACTCCACAACAATACAAAGATACATACAAGTCATAAAGCATAATTCTATCCCCACACACTGATTCCGTATTAAATCAATGGAGGCTCTATTTATTTCAGCTTCCACTCTCCCCCTCTGCCTTTACTATTGTGTTAAAAACAAGCATTTCCCCTTTTTCCCTAAATCTTTTTTGAATTTCGTTTGTTCCCTTTGTTACTCTCGCCAAAAGACGGCAGAAAAAAGACTTCAACCTAAATAATAACAAATGGAAAAATTTAATGCAATGAGGACTAGACTTTTACAACATCTTCAGAAAAAAGCCATCAGGTCAAGGAGCATCATGACGCTTGTTTGCCTGCTACTGGCCTCTGCATCAGTCTTTGCACAGACAAAGACGGTGACAGGAACAGTGACGGATGCTGCCAATGAGCCATTGATCGGCGCATCGGTACTCGTACAAGGAACTTCCACCGGAACCATCACGGATATGGACGGTAAATATTCAATCTCTGTCACTCCGGAGGACGTGCTGGTATTTTCATACGTGGGAATGACTTCGCAAAGCGTCAAAGTGGGGACACAGAGCGTAATCAATGTCACTTTAAAAGAAGACTCGCAAGTGCTAGCCGAAACAGTCGTTATCGGATACGGTAGTGCAAAGAAAAGAGACCTGACAGGTTCTATCACCAATGTCAAAGGAGAAGAAATAGCCAACAAACCGGCTATGAATCCGCTGTCTTCCCTTCAGGGAAAGGTAGCAGGTGTGCAGATTGTAAACTCCGGACGGGCCGGCTCTGATCCGGAAATCCGTATCCGCGGAACAAACTCCATCAACGGATATAAACCGCTTTACATTGTCGACGGACTATTCAACGACAACATCAATTTTCTGAATCCGGAAGACATCGAGTCTATGGAGATTCTGAAAGACCCGTCATCTCTGGCTATCTTCGGTGTTCGCGGTGCGAACGGTGTGATTATCATCACCACAAAGAAAGCCAAAGAGGGACAGACACTGGTGAATATCAACACTTCTTTCGGTTTCAAAAAAGTAGTGGACAAGGTGAAAATGGTGAATGGTTCGCAATTCAAGGAACTATATAGCGAACAACTTGCCAATCAGGGAGACGCTCCGTTCGATTATACCGGTTGGGATGCCAATACAGACTGGCAAGACGAAATTTTCCAAACTGCTTTCATTACAAACAACAACATTAGTATTACAGGGGCTTCGCCCAAACATAGTTTCTATCTGGGTGTAGGCTACTCTTACGAACAGGGAAACATCGAGCATGAGAAATTCAGCAAGGTGACCATCAACGCCAGCAATGATTATAAGATTACAGACTTCTTGAAAGTCGGTTTTCAGTTTAACGGAGCACGTATGCTCCCTGCCGATTCCAAGCAGGTGCTGAATGCTCTTCGTGCCACTCCTATTGCTCCGGTGTATAACGAAGAATATGGATTATATACCTCTCTGCCCGAATTCCAGAAAGCACAGATCAACAACCCGATGGTAGATATAGGCTTAAAAGCGAATACTACCAAAGCCGAGAATTATCGGGCATCGGGTAACATTTACGGTGAAGTGGACTTCCTGAAACATTTCAAATTCAAAGCTACGTTCTCAATGGATTATGCATCCAATAACGGACGTACCTACACACCGATCGTAAAAGTATATGATGCCGCAGTTAGCGGAAACGTCTCTACGTTGGGAACAGGAAAGACAGAAGTCAGCCAGTTCAAGGAAAATGAGACGAAAGTACAGAGCGACTATGTATTAACCTATACCAATAGTTTCGATAATGGCAATCATAACCTGACTGCAACCGCCGGTTTTACGACTTACTACAACTCTTTGAGCCGGTTGGACGGAGCACGTAAACAAGGTGTAGGACTGGTTATTCCCGACGATCCGGACAAATGGTTTGTCAGCATCGGCGATGCCGCCACAGCTACCAATGGAAGTACCCAATGGGAACGCAGTACGCTATCCGTGCTTGCACGTGTCATCTATAATTATAAAGGCAAATATCTGTTCAACGGTTCATTCCGCCGGGATGGTTCTTCCGCTTTCTCCTATACAGGCAACGAATGGCAAAACTTCTTCTCCCTGGGTGGAGGTTGGCTGATGTCTGAAGAAGAATTCATGAAAGATATCAAATGGCTTGACATGTTGAAAATCAAAGCATCCTACGGTACACTGGGAAACCAGAATCTGGATAAAGCCTATCCTGCCGAACCGCTATTGACCAATGCCTATTCGGCAGTCTTCGGAAAGCCGTCTATCATTTATCCGGGCTACCAACTGGCTTATCTGCCCAACCCTAACCTCCGTTGGGAAAAAGTAGAAGCATGGGAAGCCGGATTCGAAACGAATGTTCTTCGTAACCGCTTGCATTTTGAAGGTGTTTATTACATGAAGAACACCAAAGACTTGCTGGCAGAAGTTCCCGGTATTTCCGGAACAATCCCCGGCATCGGTAACTTGGGACAGATTCAGAATAAAGGAGTAGAAATGGCAGTGACCTGGCGTGACCAGATCGGCGAATGGGGTTATTCTGTCAGTGCTAACCTGACTACCATCAAGAATGAAGTGAAGAGCCTCGTTCAGGATGGATATTCCATCATTGCCGGAGATAAGCAACAAAGTTATACGATGGCGGGGTATCCTATCGGATATTTCTACGGATATAAGGTAGCAGGCGTTTATCAATCACAAGCCGACATCGATGCATCTCCGGAAAACACCCTGGCAACAGTTACCCCCGGTGACTTGAAGTTTGCCGATGTCAACGGTGATGGTAAAATCACTCCGGAAGACCGTACCATGATAGGCAATCCGACTCCTAAAGTTACTTACGGTTTATCTCTCGGAGTAGATTACAAAAACTGGTCGTTAGGCATCGACATGATGGGACAGGGTGGAAACAAGATTTACCGCACATGGGACAATTACAACTTTGCCCAATTCAACTACCTGGAGCAACGTCTGGGCCGTTGGCACGGAGAGGGTACTTCCAACACGCAACCCTTGTTGAATACCAAACATTCCATCAATACGATGAACTCCGACTATTACATTGAGAACGGAAATTTCTTCCGTATCCGTAATATACAGTTGGCTTACGCATTCGACAAGAGCCTGCTTGCAAAGATACGTTTACAGGCACTCAAGGTTTATGTGAACATACAGAACCTGAAGACATGGAAACATAACACCGGATATACACCGGAATTGGGAGGTACCGCTACTGCATTCGGAGTAGACAACGGCAGCTATCCCGTACCGGCAGTCTATACTTTCGGAATCAACTTAACATTCTAGTGATAAGGTGTCACTGCCAGTTTTCCATGCGGGACACCACTTTAATCTTTAAAACTATCATTATATGAAACTGAATAAATATATATTTGCAACCCTTATCACTTCAACGACCTTATTTCTAGGTGGTTGTAGTGACTTCCTGGACCGTAGTCCACAAGGACAGTTCACGGAAGATGATAATCCGAACGCACTGGTCAACGGTAAGATTTACAACGTCTATACGATGATGCGTAATTATGATGTCACCGCCGGACCTCCTGCACTTGCCATCCACTGTTTCCGTTCCGAAGATTCGGAAAAAGGAAGTATTTCCAGTGACGGTTCTGATGTAGCCGAAATGTACGACGACTTCCTGTACACACCGACCAACGGTTTGCTGGGTGCTTATTGGGGGAAAAATTATGCCATCATCTACCAATGCAATGACATACTTACCGCCATCGCAGATAAAGAAACAGCCGGACAGACAGAGGCTGAAGACATTATCAATAAAGGAGAGGCTTCTTTCTTCCGCGCCTATTGCTACTTCAATTTGGTAAGAGCCTTCGGTGAAGTACCTCTGGTAACTTATAAAATCAACGATGCTTCGGAAGCCAATATCCCGAAAACAACGGTGGATAAAATCTACGAGCAGATAGACAACGACCTGAAAACAGCGGAAGAGTCATTGCCGGAAACATGGAGCACCGAATACACCGGACGCTTGACTTGGGGAGCCGCCCGTTCTTTACACGCGCGTACTTATATGATGCGCAACGATTGGAACAATATGTACACGGCCTCTACCGACGTTATTAAAAAAGGATTGTACAACCTGAAGACTCCCTACGACGAGATATTCACGGACGACGGCGAAAACAACGGCGGTTCCATATTCGAACTGCAATGTACAGCTACTGCCGCTCTTCCCCAAAGTGATATTATCGGTAGCCAATTCTGCGAAGTACAAGGCATTCGCGGAGCTGGTAAATGGGACTTAGGCTGGGGATGGCACATGGCAACAGAATATATGGCACAGGCTTATGAACAAGGTGACCCGCGTAAGAATGCCACCCTACTCTATTTCCGCCACTCGGATGATGATCCTATCACCCCGGAAAACACCAATGAGCCTTATGGCGAATCTCCGGTTTCTCCGGCAATAGGTGCTTACTTCAATAAGAAAGCATATACCGATCCGGCTTTGCGTAAAGAATACACCAACAAGGGCTTCTGGGTAAACATTCGCTTGATTCGCTACGCTGATGTATTATTGATGGGAGCTGAATCAGCCAACGAAAAAGGAATCCCGGGTGAAGCAATCGACTATTTGGAACAGGTCCGCGCACGTGCCAGAGGTACCAATACCAATATATTGCCTAAAGTAACGACCACCGACCAGGGAGAATTGCGTGATGCCATCCGCCACGAACGCCGTGTGGAACTGGGAATGGAATTCGACCGTTTCTACGATCTTGTTCGTTGGGGTATTGCAAAGGAAGTACTGCACGCAGCCGGTAAAACAAATTATCAGGACAAAAACGCATTACTGCCATTGCCTCAAACAGAGATTGACAAGTCTAAAGGAGTACTGGTACAGAACCCCGACTATCAATAAAAAAGTTTCTCGGTGCCGAACGGTTGTTTCCTCGGTGCCGAAACTACTGTTTCTCGGTGTCGAACGATGTCCTCCTCGGTGCCGGACATTCAACATATAGGGAGGACTTTAGAGTAATGGATATAAAAGTAGGAATAATAGCATGATATACAAAAAGTTAAGTCTATCCATCCTGTTGTTTGCCGCAGGTTTTCTGACCGCATCGGCACAGAAGTCGCCACAGGATATGGATCGCTTCATCGACGTATTGATGAACAAAATGACTTTGGAAGAAAAGATCGGACAGTTGAACCTTCCCGTCACCGGAGAGATTACTACGGGACAAGCCAAAAGCAGCGATATTGCCGCTAAAATCAAAAAAGGCGAAGTGGGAGGACTGTTCAACCTGAAAGGAGTGGAGAAAATACGTGAAGTACAAAAGCAGGCTGTGGAAGAATCCCGTTTAGGAATTCCATTACTGTTCGGTATGGACGTTATTCACGGATACGAAACGATGTTCCCCATCCCACTCGGATTGTCTTGCACCTGGGATATGACTGCCATAGAGGAATCTGCCCGCATTGCAGCCGTAGAGGCCAGTGCCGACGGTATCTCATGGACTTTCAGCCCGATGGTGGATATTTCACGCGACCCTCGTTGGGGACGTGTGTCCGAAGGTAACGGTGAAGACCCGTTTCTCGGAGCCATGATTGCCGAAGCGATGGTGCGCGGCTATCAGGGGAATAACATGGAACGGAATGATGAAATCATGGCTTGTGTAAAACACTTTGCACTATATGGTGCGGGAGAAGCAGGACGTGACTATAACACCGTAGATATGAGCCGTCAGCGGATGTTCAATGATTATATGCTGCCGTATGAAGCAGCCGTTGAAGCAGGTGTAGGTAGCGTAATGGCTTCTTTTAATGAAGTGGATGGTATTCCGGCCACTGCCAACAAATGGTTGATGACAGACATTCTCCGCGGACAGTGGGGATTCAACGGTTTTGTGGTAACCGATTATACGGGTATTTCAGAAATGATCGATCATGGTATCGGTGATCTTCAAACGGTATCGGCCCGTGCCATCAATGCCGGAGTGGATATGGATATGGTAAGCGAAGGTTTTGTTGGAACATTGAAGAAATCCGTTCAGGAAGGAAAAGTCTCTATGGAAACGTTGAATACTGCTTGTCGCCGTATTCTGGAAGCCAAATATAAACTGGGATTATTTGATAATCCTTATAAATATTGCGATCCGAAACGTCCGGCACGCGACATCTTTACCAAAGCGCATCGCGATGCAGCCCGCAGGATTGCAGCAGAAAGTTTCGTCCTCCTAAAGAACGACAGCCCCGACGGTAATCCGAACGGAAATCCGTTACTGCCTTTCAATCCGAAAGGAAATATTGCAGTGATCGGTCCGTTGGCAAACAGCCGAAGTAATATGCCGGGTACATGGAGCGTAGCAGCCGTGCTCGACCGCTGCCCTTCTCTCGTGGAAGGACTAAAAGAGATGACTGCCGGAAAAGCGAATATCATGTACGCCAAAGGAAGTAATTTGATGAGTGATGCCAGTTACGAAGAACGGGCAACGATGTTCGGTCGTTCCCTGAACCGCGATAACCGCACCGACCAACAATTGTTGGATGAAGCGTTGAACGTAGCCCGCCGGTCGGACATTATCATCGCTGCCTTAGGCGAATCTTCCGAAATGAGTGGTGAAAGTAGCAGCCGCACGGATTTAAACATTCCCGATGTACAGCAGAATCTGTTGAAAGAGCTTTTAAAGACAGGCAAACCGGTAGTATTGGTATTATTTACAGGCCGTCCGCTTACGTTGAGCTGGGAACAGGAACATGTACCCGCCATTCTGAATGTATGGTTTGGAGGTAGTGAAGCAGCTTATGCCATTGGCGACGCCCTCTTCGGCTATGTCAATCCGGGTGGTAAACTGACTATGACTTTCCCGAAGAACGTAGGCCAGATACCTCTTTATTATGCGCACAAGAATACCGGACGTCCTTTGAAAGAAGGTAAATGGTTTGAGAAATTCCGCAGTAACTATCTCGATGTGGATAATGATCCGCTTTATCCGTTCGGTTACGGTCTTTCTTATACAACTTTCTCTTACAGTGACATCGACTTGAGCCATTCCAGCATGGATATGACCGGATCATTGACCGCAGCAGTGGAAGTTACCAATACCGGAACATGGCCCGGCACGGAAGTCGTACAGCTTTATATCCGTGACGTTGTAGGCAGCAGTACCCGTCCCGTCAAAGAGCTGAAAGGCTTCCAGAAAATATTCCTGGAACCGGGAGAGATGAAGATTGTCCGTTTCAAGATTGCACCGGAAATGCTACGGTATTACAATTATGACCTGCAACTGGTTGCCGAACCGGGCGACTTTGAAGTGATGATCGGTACGAACAGCCGGGATGTGAAAACTGCGAAATTTACGTTGAACTAAACTTTTAGGCACGGATTACACGGATTACGCTGTTGTTTTATGTAACCACAATTCCTAAAACCGTGAAATCCGTGTAATCCGTGCCTAATCCAATAAATTATGACCTTGATTATGAACAATAAATATAAAAGAATCGCAGCGATGAGCGCACTTCCGCTCATATTACTGTTTCTATCCGCCATCACTCTGACTTTCCAGAGCTGTAAAGGGAAAAGCAAGAATGACAACCTTACTGCCGCCACCGACTCCCTGTCGGACGACGCCCTGATGGACACCGTTCAGCGACGGACTTTCCTCTATTTCTGGGAAGGTGCCGAACCGAATAGCGGTCTGGCTCCCGAACGGTATCATGTGGACGGCGTATATCCTGAAAACGATGCCAATGTAGTCACTTCCGGCGGCAGCGGTTTCGGCATCATGGCTATCCTTGCGGGAATCGACCGCGGCTACGTCACCCGCGAAGAGGGACGGGCACGGATGGAACGCATCGTTTCTTTCCTCGAAAAAGCAGACCGTTTCCACGGAGCCTACCCCCACTGGTGGTATGGTGACACCGGAAAGGTGAAACCGTTTGGCCAGAAAGACAATGGAGGCGACCTGGTAGAGACAGCTTTCCTCATACAAGGTCTGCTTGCCGTACACCAATATTACGTCAACGGAAATGAGAAAGAGAAAGCACTCGCTCAACGTATCGACCGGATTTGGCGGGATGTCGACTGGAACTGGTACCGGAAAGGCGGGCAAAATGTCCTCTACTGGCATTGGAGTCCGACGTATGGCTGGGAAATGGATTTCCCCGTACACGGTTACAACGAATGTATGATTATGTATATTCTTGCCGCCGCTTCTCCTACACATGGAGTACCTGCCGCTGTTTATCATGACGGTTGGGCACAGAACGGAGCCATCGTCTCTCCCCATAAAGTAGAAGGAATCGAATTGCATCTCCGCTATCAGGGCACGGAAGCCGGACCGCTTTTCTGGGCTCAATATTCTTTCCTCGGACTTGATCCGGTGGGATTGAAAGATGAATACTGCCCCAGCTACTTCCACGAAATGCGCAACCTGACATTAGTCAACCGTGCTTACTGCATCCGCAACCCCAAACATTACAAAGGTTTCGGACCGGATTGTTGGGGACTGACTGCCAGCTACTCCGTTGATGGATATGCAGCTCATTCACCCAACGAGCAGGACGACAAAGGAGTCATCTCCCCTACCGCCGCACTTTCATCGATTGTCTATACACCGGAGTATTCCATGCAAGTAATGCGCCATTTGTATGGTATGGGAGATAAAGTGTTCGGTCCTTTCGGATTCTATGATGCTTTCAGCGAAACGGATAATTGGTATCCGCAACGGTATCTGGCTATCGATCAGGGACCTATCGCTGTAATGATCGAAAATTACCGGACAGGGTTGTTATGGAACCTTTTCATGAGCCATCCTGACGTACAAGCCGGATTGACCAAACTTGGTTTTAACACCAACAAGCAAGATGTGAGACAGAAATAAGTGGGAACCACGGTGCGTGGAAGTGGTCTACTGACCACCTCCGCCACCAGTGTTTCCACCTCCTCCGCCACCTTTCACATCATCATTGTCGATGCTGCGTGCAGCTTTCTTCACACTGGCTTTCAACTCTCCAATCCGATAGCTGACGCTAAAGCCGAAATACCGGCTTGGATACTTGCTCGAACTTTTCGAGATAAAGTTGACTCCTTCCGTGTGATTATTGTAAGTTCTGTATTTCTCTACGATATTGCTACAATAAATATTCAAAGAAAGACGTTCCTCTTTCAGGAAAGAACGACTCAATCCCAAGCTATAATAATTATATCCCGAACCCCTTCCCTGCAAACTGATACGCGGTGTACTTCCACCTCCGTTCAAGCTCAAACGGACTTTTCCCGGTAAAGTCTGCTGAATTCCTCCATACGCAGAAGCATTCCATCCATAATTATGCAACTCTTGAGCAGGACTCCGCAAATCACTGTAATTTCCACGCCCATTGATATAAATCCTCGTTTTGGGAGAAGCATTCCAGTTCAAATAAAAATTCAATCCTGTTTCCCGGCTTTTACCGATATTATCATACGTGCTATACAAAGCACCATAAGGAGCTTTATGACCACCTTCAAATATTTCTCCGTCTTTATCGGTTATTAAGCGACTGACTCTTTCAATTCCATTGTTATTGAAAGAATGGCGCAAAGAGAGGTTGATGTTGAACTTGGCCGTGAAACTGCTGTAAGACAAATCAAACGAATGGCTCTTTTCACTCTTCAGGTTCGGATTTCCCTGATTGATAAACATTGGATTCTGATTATCAAAATAAGGATTCAAGTTCCAAATGCCCGGACGCCAGATGCGCATATTATATCCACCGCGGAGGTTTTGCGTCTTGCCTAGTTTTATTCCCAAAGAGACGGAAGGAACCAGATCGCTAAAGTTAGAGTTAAAATTCTCGCCTGCACCGACCAGATACTTCACTTCCTGTATGGTTTGCTCATAACGAAGTCCCGGTTTGAAAGTAAAATCCTTATATTTCAGCGTATATCCGGCATAAGCGGAAATGATATGATTCAGATGGCGGTACTCGCTGCTGCGTTTCTCATTATATGCATAGTTTTCGCTTTCCCCTTCGGCTTCATAAAACCGATTATCACTGGAGTTGCGCCGGAAAATATATTTGGCACCCGTCTCAATCGTATGCAACTTTCCAATCGGAGTGGTATAGTCCACCTGGAAGGTTTGTTCCATCGTATTCGTCTTTCCGTCCGAATGGAAATTCTTCAATGACAGTTCTTTGATGATATCCAGTTTATTCTCATCAGGCTCGATGTCCAGATAAGTATTATAGGAATCATTCGTTTGGGGTTGAGAGTTGATCTTATAAGAAAGGGTAATCATCCGTTCTTTGTTCTTTCGGGAAGTACGTTGATAGTCTATATTTCCGTTGATGGAATACCATGATCCTTTTCCGTGATTGTCCGTTCGATAGCGATATGCAAAATTCTGGCGGTCGGCTCCGTGCATAATCGTATTTCCGTCACTGTTACTCTTGTCATTGCTACCATACATTCCGAAAGCCACAGTCAGCAGCCTCAACGTATCAATCTCGTAACTGGCTTCCAAATTGCCATATTGGAAATTACCCTTCGATTTGGAACTGCTTTCCGACTCCAGGAACTTTTCATTCTCCTTATCAGGTTCATAATTCTCCCGGTAACTGTCGGAATAGCTGCGCGGACTATTATTATAATTATAGTTGTAGTTGGCAGAAACCGTCAGTTTGCCCTGTTTTACCATTGCATAAGTGCCGGCACCTACCCCGTTATTGCTGGCATTTCCTCTGAAAGTAGCCGTATATCCTTCAAATCCGGTACCCACTGTGACGATATTCAGAATACCTCCGATACCTTCCGCATCATATTTAGCTCCCGGTGAAGTAATCACCTCAATATATTTAATCGTATTCGCCGGCATACTTTTCAGCACTTCCTTCGGATTATTGCTCATCATATTGTTGGGCTTTCCATTCACATGAATCTTAAAACTGCTACTGCCGTTCACTTGTACATTGTCTTCTCCATCCACCGTGACCAGAGGAACTTTCCGAAGCATCTCCAATATACTGTTTGATTTTGAATCCGGATCATCTTCAATATTATATTCAATCTTATCCACATCTACCTTTACCAAAGGTTTCTGTGCAACAACCTCCACTCCTTTCAGCACATTATTGGCTTCTGAAGAAATCATCGTTCCCAAATCAATCTCCCTGACCGAAGGTTTTAAAGTGAATTCTTTTACTATAGGCGACTTGCCAATGGAAGAAATCGTGATTATATAACTACCTGCAGCAACATTCAGTTTTTCCTGAAATTTACCATTCGCCCCTGTGACCGCCATCTTTACAGCTTTATCCGGAGCATTTTTGGGAGTTATCTTAATCGTGGCATACGGTTCTCCTTCTTGTGTTAAAGAATCAAGAAGTACTCCTTTGATAGTATAAGAAGGAGCCGTGGATTTTTGTGCCCACCCAGTCATAGATGTAGCGAACACGAATAGCAATAGTAGTAACAGTCTGTGTTTCATGACTAGAAATATTTAGCTTATGTTTATTATACGTGGTATATTCAAAAATGATGCAAATTCAGAGGCCAAAAGTAATTGGTTTATCTACGCTTACGAATTTTTCGGAGTTAAGAATATAAAACGAATGGATAAAATATCTTATTACAGTATATTTCTAGTATATTTAAACATTCCCGTTTAAGGGTAACAAATCTTCTTTATTTGAAATGAAATAAAGATGATATATACCGTTGTATCAGTCGTTTCAGACGCCTCAAGTTAGCGCAGACTCTTCCAATCCAGCAGCCATCGAATTCTTGTTCATATTTCGTGAGTACTTTCTTACAATCCCGGAGCCGGACGTCTTGCCTTTCCATGGCCGATAATATCTCGCTTATCCGGGCAATTTGTTCCCTTTGACACAAGAGTTCTTTATCCTGACAACCGATAATTTCAGCATATAAATTACAGATATTTGCCTTTTCAATACACAGTTCTTCCAATGTATCGATATACTCGGCTGTAATTCGGTCTTTATTCTGAAACAGGAATCCTTCAACACTTTCTTCATCCACAACAGTGATCCCTTCTTCATACGACATAGGAAATCTTTTCATCTCCGCCCAAAGCCAGATAACTTCTTTGTTAATTCCATACTTGGCCGCCGCTTCTTCTACGCTAATCCATTTCGACATAATGCTCTTGTTTTAATGTGTTCCACAATAAAGATTGAATATTATTTTGTTTATGTGACACAACGGGCATCCACGTTCTCTTTATTTCCGACGGGTGGGGAATTGGTTATAGATTCAAAGGATTGCTGAAACCGACCGGATACAAGAAAGACGTGAATGCTGTTGCACCATTATCTCCACTCGAGGTCTTAGCATACCCTATAGAAAGACAATGATAACAACAGACACCCACGCCAATCGTTTATATATAACACATCTTTAACGGATATGTTGATTATAAAGCCGCCAGCGTGGAATATCTGTTGAATCATCTCTCCTCTATATGAAATTGCTAAGTTTCGAGTGGGAGAGACAATACATTACATATTCCATTTAGTAACATATACCGCCTCCTGCTAGTTTCATCACGCTGATGAGCAGAAAGCGTATGACAAAGATATATATATTTTTTTAAATGCAGTGGAAATATGGAAATAAATGCAGGAAGTTATGTATATCCAGCAAGCTCTCTCACATATAAAAATGAAAATCCTCTTTCAACCTATCACCGACTTCCTGAAACTCCCTATTTATAATACTTTCAGCATGGTGACAGGTTGTTATTAACCTATCACCTCATCTATCACCTCTCACCGCCTATTTTTTGAAAAAGCAGATAGCAAACAGTCGTTTTAATAAGGGGTAATTCTTGTTTCAGCATACGATACTCTTATTTCCAAGGCTTGAAACACTTATTTTCCCGGTACGAAACTTTAGTTTCAAAGGCTAGGGAACTTTAGTTTCCTACCGATGAAACCAAAGTTTCTCCATGGTGGAACTAAAGTTTCAAGGCGGGGGATAAGAGTTTCCCGCCTTGAAACCAAGTGTTTTGAGGCATGAAATATTTTTTATCCCGTAATGTGGCATTCTTCCTTTTAGTATATTAATGCGATTAACTCTTTCCACAATAGAATTTTGTGACCACATAAAAGAACAGAATCCCCCATAAAATAAACAATAAATAAGTACGATATAGCTTGGCAGACCGGATAATAAAGCCTACCTTTATGAGCCTTTAATAAAAAGCATAAACAATAATCACTTTTAACATGAAACTTACTTTGATGCGGGACAACGACGGAACATCAACCATGCGGACGTTGGACATAAACCTACAAATAGAAGCGATGAAGCATGAAACGAAAGCCCGCCCGATAAGTAATCTACGGACAAGCATACGTTATGCCTCACCGGACAGTAAACTGGAAGCAGTTCAAAAACTACCCAAAGTTATCCCTGCGGCTAACTTCCGCAAAACAACAAATGGCGCACAAATGACCGGATATAACGGCATTGTACAAATAGAAGTGAATCATCTGGCAAACCGGACGGAAGTAAACCGTATCAAACAAGAGGCAGCAGAACTTACACAGACTTTTGCCGCTTTTATGGGTTCCAGCGGTCATTCCGTAAAAATATGGCTACGCTTCACCCGCCCGGACAAATCACTTCCCAAAGACCGGGAAGAAGCAGAAATATTCCAAGCTCACGCCTACAGAAAAGCCGTCAGCCTTTATCAACCGGCACTCTCCTACTCCATTGAACTGAAAAACCCGACATTGGAGCAATTCTGCCGGCAAACGTGTGATCCGGAACTTTACTATAATCCCGACTCCACCGTCATTTATATGCGTCAGCCACTGGAAATGCCATCGGACACAACCTACAAAGAATCCGTACAAGCAGAAACATCTCCTTTCAAACGGCTGATTCCCGGTTATGACAGCTTTGAAACTTTGTCCGCACTCTTCGAAGCAGCCCTGAACAAGGCTTACCATTCATTAAGCGAACTTCACCCCAACATACACCTACATTCCGACGAAGATCTCAAGCCATTATTGGTCCACCTGGCGGAAAACTGTTTTCAGGCAGGCATACCGGAAGAAGAAACAGCCCGTTGGGCAATCGCTCATTTCTATACCAAGAAGAAAGAATTTCTTATCCGGCAAAACATACAAAACGTATACACAAGAGCAAAAGGATTCGGACAAAAATCACCTTTATCGACAGAGCAAGAATTGGAATTCCGAACAGAAGAGTTTATGCAACGCCGATACGAATTTCGTTACAACACAATGACGACTGTTACGGAATATCGCGAACGGAACACCTTTTGTTTTTGTTTCCGCCCCATCACCAACCGTATACGCAACAGTATTGCCATGAACGCACGCCTGGAAGGCCTCAACCTATGGGACCGGGACGTGATCCGTTACCTCGATTCCGACCGTATTCCGATATTCAGCCCTATTGAGGATTTTCTTTTCGGAGTAGATATCCGTTGGGACGGGCGCGACCGGATTCGTGAACTGGCTTCCCGTGTTCCTTGCAACAACATTCACTGGCCGAATTTATTTTACCGTTGGTTTCTAAATATGGTGGAACACTGGCGTCACACCGATCGCAAGTATGCCAACTGTACAGTGCCATTATTAGTTGGGCCGCAAGCCTATCGAAAATCGACTTTCTGCCGGAGTTTGTTGCCACCGGAATTACAGATATACTATACCGACCGCATTGATTTCAGTAACAAAAGGGATGCCGAACTGGCTCTAAATCGTTTCGCGCTCATTAACATGGACGAGTTCGATCAAAACAGAGTGAGTCAACAGGCTTTCCTGAAGCATATCCTGCAAAAGCCTGTAGTTAATATCCGTCGGCCCCATGGCACAGCCACACAAGAGATGCGCCGTTACGCTTCATTTATAGGAACAAGCAACCACAAGGACTTACTGACTGACACCTCCGGAAGCCGACGTTACATTGTTATCAATGTGACCGCCCCGATTGACTGTTCTCCGATTGATTACGAACAACTTTATGCACAAGCAATGCACGATATTTACAGGGGAGAACGTTACTGGTTCGACACTGAAGATGAAAAGGTTATGACCGAAGCCAATCAGGAATTTCAAGTGATCCCCATTGCGGAGCAGTTATTCCACCAATTTTTCCGGGCTGCTAAAGAAGAGGCGGAAGAATATGAGTTACTTCTTGCTATTGAGATACTGGAACAGGTGCAGCACGACAGTAGAATTCATATATCCGATTGCAATATTATTCAATTCGGGAGAATATTACAAAAGAATCAAGTGCCTTCTATACATACCAAGCGCGGGAATGTTTATAAAGTAGTCCGAATCAAGCCGAAAAGAGAATAATTATACACCTCTTCGTTCAGGTGATAGGTGAAAGATACGGTGATAGGTTAGGGATGACCTATCACCGCTCTGTAAACACGATGAATAAAGAGTTTCAGAACGATGGTGATAGGTTGAAAGAGGAATTGACGAAATCAACAGGGAGAGAAAGAATTATACTTCCTCTACGATTTTCCAATCACCAATGCTTCTTGTCGCAGTATCGAAGTTAACTCCTATTTTTACCACTTTCCGATGATCGGGCTGATAAGGAATAGCATATCCTTTATTGTTTATCTGTTCCAAAGCTTCCTCCGGTGTTCCATCTATCTTAAATTCAAAGACATAAATGGTATCTTGCATCTTTACTACTACGCCCGCCCGTCCGATTGCGCTCTTTACCTCTGCATCTACATACTGCCCCATCAAACGGAACAGCAAATAGAAGATTGTCTGATAATGTTTTTCCTGCTTATTTTCCAAATCATTGGGAATCGAAGCAAAGAAAGATCTGATTCGTTCCAGACATTCGGTCAGTTTTCTGGCACGCAAATCCTTGATAAAAGAGACGACATAGAAGGTATTTTCACGAGCAGGTAAATGTACATAAGCGGGCATAAGAGATTCTATGAATCCTTTCCGCACTTCTTTGTTAGGATAAGCCAGTGTGTAGAGTTGAAACTCCGGATCATATCCCTTGATGGTAAGATAGCCACTCTGATAAAGTACAGGAAGAGGATCGGTAATAACACTTGTTGGTGCATCAAACTGCTCTGCAGTAGCCATAGCACCATCCAACTCGCGAATGTCGAAATTACTCTGCTGCAATATATTTATCAGGAAAGTAGGCGTCCCGGTAGAAAACCAGAAATTGGCATAATTCTTTTGAGCAAATGCATTGAACAGACTGAATGGATTGTAAATATCTTCACAGTTTTTACTAAAATGATATCCGTCATATTGTTGTTTTAGATGCGTACAAGCCTCCTCGTAGGTTTCATTATTAGCCTGCGCCATCATTTCAATATCAGTTTTCAATTGTGTACGTAATTCCCGTTCGGTTATACCACAGATAGCACTATAATCGTCTCTCATACTGATATTCTGCAAATTATTCAATTCACTGAAAATACTCATTTGACTGAACTTACTGATACCTGTCAGGAAAAGAAACCGAAGATATTCTCCTTGCGCTTTCAAGGGACTGAAGAATTTCCGCATTTCTTCACGAAGTTCATTTTGTAGTTCCGGCAAATGGTTACTGTCTAATAAGGGAGCATCGTATTCGTCAATAAGTACTACTACCGGTTTGCCCGTCCGTTCATAAGCACGACGAATCACTCCCCGGAAACGTTCTGCCGGTGTATCTTCCACTTCTTCCTTCCCATAGAGTTTTTCCCAATCATACAGATTCAAGTTCAACTGCCCCACAAGGTCAGAAAGTGCCGTATACTTCGTCATGCTGAAATCAAGATGCAACACCGGATAGGCATTCCACTCTTTCTCCAAACGCTCCATTGCCAAACCTTGAAACAACTCCTTCTTCCCCCGAAAATAAGCATCAAGAGTGGACACCAGCAAACTTTTTCCGAAACGACGGGGACGACTCAAAAAATAAACCTTATTGGTATTAGCCAAACGATAAATCAACTCCGTCTTATCCACATAGACGTTGTTATTATTACGTAAGTCTTCAAAATTCTGTATCCCTATCGGGTATATTCTGAAAGTAGTATCCATAATGCCTATCTTATATAAATGAAATGTAGACAAATATAGGCATTAAAATATAGACTTCAAACAGTACGTACTGTTTTCTACACTTCATTCGGTTAAAAGCAATCATACTTATACTTTCCTCTTTTTAAAAGCGATGAAGTACCCGGAAATTTATTACCTTTGTGTAATTGATTTATAAAACCGGAGTATATGAGCACTAAAATTTATCCCATTGGCATACAGAATTTCGAAAAGATTCGTAATGACGGTTATTTCTATATTGATAAAACGGCATTAATGTATCAAATGATAAAAACCGGTAGTTACTATTTCTTAAGCCGCCCACGCCGCTTCGGGAAAAGCCTGCTCATCTCTACTATGGAAGCCTATTTTCAAGGAAAAAAAGAACTGTTTGCAGGGCTGGCTGTAGAAAAGCTGGAAAAAGACTGGATTAAATATCCGATATTACATCTGGACCTTAATATCGAAAAATATGATGTACCGGAAAGTCTGGATAATATACTCGAAAAATCGTTGACTGCGTGGGAAAAGCTCTATGGTGCCGAGCCATCCGAGCGCTCATTTTCCCTGCGTTTTGCCGGCATCATAGAACGCGCCTGCAAACAGGCAGGGCAGCGTGTAGTTATTTTGGTAGATGAATATGACAAGCCCATGTTACAAGCCATCGGAAATGAAGAATTGCAAAAGCAATTCCGGGATACCTTAAAACCTTTCTACGGAGCACTCAAAACAATGGATGGCTATATAAAGTTTGCATTCTTGACCGGTGTTACCAAGTTCGGCAAAGTCAGTGTGTTTAGCGACTTGAATAATTTGGATGACATATCGATGAGAAAAGATTATGTTGAAATCTGTGGTGTCAGCGATCAGGAGCTTCATGAGAACTTAGATGTCGAACTTCATGAGTTTGCAGAGACGCAAGGTTTGTCGTATGACAAGCTCTGTACAAAACTAAAAGAATATTATGACGGCTATCATTTTACACATAATTCTATCGGCATATATAATCCGTTTAGTCTGCTTAATGCTTTCAAATATAAAGAATTCGGTAGTTATTGGTTTGAGACGGGTACACCTACCTATCTGGTGAAATTACTGAAAAAGCATCATTATGATCTGGAACGGATGGCACACGAAGAAACCGATGCGCAAGTATTGAACAGCATCGACTCCGAATCAACCAATCCGATCCCGGTGATTTATCAAAGCGGATATCTCACTATCAAAGGGTATGATGGAGAATTTGGGATATATCGTTTAGGTTTCCCCAATCGTGAAGTAGAAGAAGGCTTTATTCGTTTTCTGCTTCCTTTTTATGCGAATGTGAATAAGACAGAATCCCCGTTTGAGATTCAAAAGTTTGTCCATGGAGTGCGTTCCGGAGACTATGATTCTTTCTTCCGCCGCCTTCAGAGTTTCTTCGCCGATACGACTTACGAAGTTATCCGAGATCAGGAATTACATTATGAGAACGTGCTTTTCATTGTTTTCAAATTGGTTGGTTTCTACACCAAAGTGGAATACCACACCAATAACGGACGCATAGATCTCGTTCTGCAGACAGACAAATTCATTTATATTATGGAATTCAAGCTAAACGGAACAGCAGAAGAGGCTTTGCAGCAGATTAACGACAAATGCTATGCGCTGCCTTTCGAAGCGGATGGGCGGAAACTATTCAAGATAGGGATTAACTTCAGTGAGAAAACCCGTAATATCGAAAAATGGGTGGTAGAATCCTGAAGTATACCCCGCCTTGAAAAAAATGTTATCATTAACGGAGGATCTTATTCCAATCCCGGCCACGCTTTTGTTGAGTAAGTAGCTTCAAGTGCATTTTCCAGATTATCATTTAGACTCGGAAAGAAATCGATTCCTGTTTTTTCTTCCAGTTCGTCTATTGACAATGCATAGTCAACTAACTTTGTTGATTTCGGAGTGTCGGTATGCTCCATCCAAAAAGCGATCGCTTTGAATGAATCTCCTTTTTTAAACAGCAAAGCCATATAATAATATTTAGGAATGGGTTTGCTAAGGTCGTTACTGATATATCCTCTGATCTGATCTTCCTTATCAATCGTTCCTCCTTTTACCACATATAAAGTATCTGAAGATGTACAGCTACGTCCCCATGATTGCACCTGTCCCTCCAAAGTCAACCATATACCTGTATTAAATTTATTCCGTTGAGGACTCATATTCGTGTAATAGAAGGTCTGTTCATTCACCTCACGTGAATAAAGTCTGTCGGCAGAGGCACAAAGATGCCCTCTATCATAACCTTGTTTTCCAAAATCTGCTTGCACACGTTGGTATTGTGAGCCGATAGCAGGATCAGCATCAAAAGGCTCATCACTACGTGATACATTTTGCTGTTTTGTTTGATTGTCAAATCGAAAGGCAATCCAACGGGAATGTTTCTTACTCTTATCGTATTCCATACTGAAAGAGGTTACTTTCTGCCCATTGAAAGTAGTAGAGTGGGTTATGAATACATCGTTTGCACCATTGCGGAGAGCTGGAAGTTCTACGATGCCGGTGGCAAAATTATTGGAGTCGTCATTCTCGCCTTTATCACAAGCATAGAAGCTTATACATAATAGACTCAATAACAGATATTTTTTAAAATATTTCATATTTCAATTCTTATGATAATCTACGATACATATTCCTATATAAAAGGAAAAGAAAAAAATATCTCAAAGAGAAAAAACATTCCCTCTTTGAGATATTTTGCTATACTAGCCTAGTATTATTACTTTACCTTAACGCCAAAGACTGCTCCACGTTCTTTATCAGTCGAAAACTTAATCTTAGAATTAGCCGTAGTACCAATTAAAGTATATTCGTGATAGTCTGTATCAACAACAGGCACAATTGTAAAAGCACTTCCCGAACCTGAGAAACCCGTATTCGCCGTCAAACTCACCGTCTTTGAAACCTCACCACCTTCAAAAGTACCTCCACCTATAATTTCTACAGTTAGACTTGTATCATTCTTACCAGTCCAAGCAACAGAATAAAAAGACAATTTTGTCTTTACAGCTCCTAAAACTTCGGACGTCCAGGTTCCAGCAACACCACTTTTCCCCAATTTTAAACTAGCAAAGGTATTTACAGTGCAATTATAATAAAAATCAACTTTAGAGTCAGAAGTAGTAGGCATAGCGATATTACTTTCGTATGGATCTAGCGCAGGATCTGGATCAGGTTCTGGCACCTCTCCACCGCCAACGATTCCACCATCTTCAGTTTTCAAACTTGCATCATCTATCAACAAGTCTTTTCCTGGGTTTTTAGAATTCATTACAACCAAACATATCTTTTTTTCCTCTGTTAAAGTAAACGTATAACTTTTTGTAACCCAGTCTGTATTAGCTATATCATTTACATATTCAGCATCATATTCATAGTTTCCAGCAACACCTGCATCATCAATTGGAACATACCCCAAACGAGCGCTAGCCTTATCTGCCGTAGCAGCTTTAAAATAAGCAGAGAACACATAAGTACCAGCCTTCAATGTCATTTCTGCACTACCAAGACGCTTATTTTGCGTGTCACCCTTTACCAAAACAGAATATGTACCAGTGCGCTTATCGGTAGACTGTTCAAGAGTTGCATTACCTGCGGTAGATACAGACTTCCAACCTGTCGGATATCCATCTACCCAATTTTCAAATCCTCCATTAGTCAATAATTCAGTACCTTCTCCCGGAGTTTCTCCACCACCTTCACCAGCAGCAACTTTCAAATTATAAATATACCATGTATTATTTGTTCCTCCTGCCAGATTCTTATATACAAAAGCGATTTGTGCTTTCTTTCCAGCATAAGCCGTAAGATCAATAGTAGTAGTTACATGATTATCACGACCATTAGAGTAATTAGAGATAACTAAATCAGTCCAATTTGAAGCATTTTCCTCTCTAGCCTTTAACATCAACTCTTCAGGTTTACCTTCACTATAAGAAGAATGTTCAAATGTCAATGTAGCTTTACTGATAGCAGTCATATCTAAAACAGGAGAAAGGAACCATCCTTCTGCCGGAACATTTGTAGTACCGTTGTATGAACTGGAAGTAGCAGCAGTATATTTTTTACTATAATACCAAACATCTCCAGTTAAGCCTTCACTTACTTTATTTTCAACAGTAAATCCTGCAAGATCTGAAGCAAATGATACGGAATAAGGTTGATTTTCCGTAATCGTAGTACTGCCACCCGGAGTCGGGTCGCCACCATCACCAACATCTTTACCATCCAATGTTGCCGCAGTTGTGCTCTTCACTCCCGGAAAGCCATAGAACTTTTCCAATGAACCCTGAATAGCAAGAATATGTCCTAAATTAGCAGCATTGTTCACAAGATTCAATTTTGTAAGCAATTCTGTTCCTGAGCTTAATTGTACAACAACGCAATTCTTTACGTTTGTTTCTGTTGCACTTGCAGCTATCAATAAATTATTGCTTGCTGTAAATGGCGCTGCAAACTTTGCACTTCCAGAGGGATCTTGATAATTTTCTATAGTACCTACAATATATCCTTCTGCCCAAGCAATTGTACCGTCTTGTTTCTTTTGTACAGCCTCTATACTATATGGATTCTCTTTTGTACCATCACCCGACAACCCCGGAACGTCACCTTCTCCCAATATATCATAAGGAGCCGGTACATCACTACATGAACTAAATGTAAACACTGCAAGCAGCATCAAGAATAAAGCATTTAGAATCTTTTTCATAATTATATATTATTAGTTTATTATTTATTACGTTTCACATCATTACTAGTACGAATAATCAACTGCCATGAAGTATTGTAACGAGTTAGTATGCCAGTGACATCTAAAGTCCCTTGTGGAAGAACATCATTAGAAAAGTTAGCATAGATGCTTGTATGGGCAACTGCTTTGCTTTTTGTTCCATCTGCATAATTTATATCACGTTCCACAAAAGACAGATTAGGATTAGCCACATCTTCTTCTGCTGCATAAGTTACAGTCCCATTTGCATCAGGGAAAGACACATTCTTTAGCTTTACAAGTAATGGAGCACGTTTCATATCCACTGCAGTCAATTCGGCTGCTGTAGAAATCTCCAAAGGTTTCAATTCATCATAGAACAGTTTCGGTTCATTAATCAAACGTACACGCTGCTTCCACACATATTCGGGCATACGTCCTACTTTCCCATCATAAATAGTTCCGATCTGTGCAAGTTTACGGTAACTGCCTATTTGTAAGCCTTTACAATCAATTACGACCTTCTGACCAACTGGACAAAAAGCATACAAGCCTGTTGTGTTCACTCCTACAATAATGGCGCCTGTCTCGTCACCAATAACGAGTTGCTTGTATATATTACCGCTTTCATCATCACCAATAACCACTCCTTCGATACGTGTTTCACCTTCGATAGTCGTATAAGTATCTTTGCTTGTATCGATGAAATCATTGTATTTCTCTTTCAATGCCGCTATTGAAATCGTACGTCCTTCCGGGATCGAATTATTGCCATAAGCATTTCCCGTCACCGGATCATCATAGTTCTCACAGGAAGTGAGACCTGCGCCACATAGCAGTAATCCGGTACATAATATAGATAGTAATTTCTTCATAATTGTTTCTTCCTTTCTTTTTGTTTTGGATTGATAACTACACATTCTTAAAATCTATAACCAATGTTCAAGAAAGCATTGAACGGGAATGCGTAGAAATACTTAGAATTCTTGGAAAACTTGTAAACACGTGCGTCACCGTCTTTGTAATTATCATCACGGTTTTGTTCGAAACCACCTGTACGCAAATCTGTATTGTTCAGGATATTAGTCAAACTTAAATTGAGACTAATGCTCTTTCCATTGCGCAAACGGATATATTTTCCAATAGAAGCATCCAACATAAATCCGCCATCCAGTTTCTCCTGACCCGGTACATTGAGAACCGGATTTCCGTTAGCATCTACACCGGCACCATTCTTATCCAATACACTGCCAAGACGACGATAGCTTGAGAAATCGATATATACACGATCATAATAATTTCCTGTCAAATTGAAGAACCAACCTTTTACGTTATAATCCAAAGCAAGACTATAAGCAGAAAGCGGAGTGCCATTGGCACGCATACCTTTAGCATAAACACGGTCGAGGTTTGATTCATTCTCACTTTCATACGTCAATACAGCATCCGGATTATTGGTATACTTAGCTTCGCTCCAAGTACCGATAGCTGTTAATGACAGCTCACTTGTCAATTTAAAGGTAGCAGCAGCTTCTATTCCCCAATGTTCCTTTTCAATACCGTTCATAGAAAGATAAGTGAAACGTGCTTCGCTATCGTTATAGAAAGCATCCATTTCTACTTGATTCTGGAAACGAGTGTAATAACCCGTCAAACGTCCCATCACCCAAGGAGTATTGAAGTTGTAAGTCAAATCACCACCAATGATACGCTCTGTTTTCAAATCTCTCACAAAGTCGTTCTTAATACGCGGAGCGATGAAAGAGTTGTAAGCCAGCGGTGCACGTTCTTCATATCCGGCATTCAACGTAAAGGAATGATTACCATTGATAGCCCAATTCAGGCCAGCTTTTATACCGCCTTCCAGGAACTTCGCCGTACCGCTACTACCAAGTGATTTCAATGGCGCACGTCCGTTTCTCATCAATCCGTCACGGAACATTTGTGTAGATCCGATTTTACCGGAAGCAAAATAATTTAATGATCCGCCATTATTACCCTGATAACGTACCCATGCGCTCTGCTTATTCACATAGATGTTATAGTCATAACCAAATTTATCACCTTCACCAATACGACGGTTAGGATTATCGAGGTCATTCTGCACCATGCTGGAACTAGCGCCATGGTCACGTACTGCGAACTTGTCGACATCCGTATAAAGCTGTCCGCCCAGCAAGTCTTTCATTTTCTTATAATGCATACCTTTGGTTGTATTCACTGCAATTCCGGCAACATAGCTATTGCGCTCATTCCATTGATGATTGAATACAGAACTCAAGTTGAAAGCTAACTGGTCGTCGTGACGTTCTTCCACATAATAAAGCGTCTCTTTACCTAATGCATTCGCTTGTTTATTGGCAAAATAAAGAGCATCCCAATCCAACTGACGATAAGCTTTATTATTCTTCCAATTATCAGTAACCTCATTAAACTGCTGCAGTTCATCGGCAGTAGGAACGGATTCCCACACGTCGAAGATAGAGCTAGGCAACTTTTTATAATAATCCGGGCGCGGATCGGCTGCATTACCATTCCAGCCTAAAGCACTTTTGCCATAATTGGAATATTTGAATCCGGCACTCGTCACCAGTTTCTTATTATCATCAATGGTGAAATTCCATGAAGCGATGGCTGATGGCTCGAACTGGCGTACAATACGCGCATTTCGTTTTTCTCCATTCTGATATCCCCAGTTCGGATTATAATAATGACTGTTTGCTAAATAATAGGCTTCTTCAGTTGCCGCCATTTGCTGCCCTCTCTCTGTAGGTGTTCCCCAAGTTGCCAAAGAGAGACTATGGCGATCATTGAATACTTTCTCTGCACCGAGGAAGTAAGAAAAAGAGTTGTACTTGATTCCTTCAATATTTCCCTCGTTACCCCAACGATATCCCAATGAACCGGTAAAGGCCCATCCATTATTCATCAGACCTGTAGAATAAGTATACATTCCACGCAAGATATAGTTGCGGTTACTACCTGATAAGGTGAGTTTTGAACCGGCCGCATATTGGCTGGCACGTAAATTGATATTGGAAGCTCCCCCTATGGCTCCGAAAGTAAAGTTGTTAATTTCAAAAGGACCGATCCCCTCCTTATTACGGGTAGCATCATTTAATCCTCCTATTAATCCGTAACTGAAACGTCCTGTTTCTGCATCATTAAACTGTACCCCATTGATATACATGTCACTATACTGGGAATCATATCCCCTCACACGAAATCTCATTGGGCTAAACAGATAACCTACATTTGACAGATAAACATCATTGTTAGAAGTGACCAATGCAGATGTGCTCTGTGCTGCATCATCATCCTCATTCAATTGTGATTCTGTAAACATGAAAGAAGCATTGTCCTCACGGGCGTTTTGCTTTGCCTTTTGCTGAGCAAAAAGTGCTGGCATTAAGCAAAATAGCACGATCGCTAACCCTAGTCGTTGTTTCATAATTTAATTTATATTAATGTTAATTGGTCTTTCGTTTTGCAATACAAATGAAATAAGTTGTTACGCAAAATAACAAAGAATTTTATAAATAACAATGTTTTTTACAAAAAAAGTAACTCGCAAGGGTGGGTTTTTCGTTTTCTTTTTAGATATTTGTCATACAAATGACAAATTACCCACTTTTAAAATCAATTTCAAAGATGAAAAAAAGCTTAATGACTTTAGGTGTACTCGCTCTTTTCGTCCTCATGGCCTATGGACAGGAAAAGAAATTTGCCCTCTACAGTGTAGCGTTCTACAATATGGAGAATTTGTTTGATACCATTCACGATGAAGGTAAGAATGACTACGAGTATCTTCCTAACGGTACTAATCAGTGGAATACGATGAAGTATAAGGCTAAGCTGAAAAACATGTCGGAAATATTAAGCCTGTTAAGTACCGACAAGTTGCCAATGGGTCCCGCCATTATCGGCGTTTCTGAAATCGAAAATTACAGAGTATTAGAAGACATACTGAAACAACCTGCTTTAGCGGACAGAGGTTACCAGTATGTTCACTACGAAGGAGAAGACCGACGTGGTGTGGACTGTGCTTTTTTCTATAATCCCAAACTATTTGAACTGACGAATAGCAAGCTCGTACCTTATGTATATATCAATGACACGATACATAAGACGCGCGGTTTCCTGATTGCCAGCGGTAATATTGCAGGAGAGAAGATGCACTTTATCGTCAATCACTGGCCTTCGAGAGCAGCGGCTTCCCCAGCACGTGAACGTGCAGGAGAACAGGTAAGAGCTATCAAAGACTCACTGTTAAGGGAAGACTCCGCAGCCAAAATTGTTATCATGGGGGATATGAACGATGACCCGATGGATAAAAGTATGGCTGTAGCACTTGGAGCTAAGCGGAAACCTGCTGATGTAGGTCCTACAGACTTGTACAATCCGTGGTGGGATACTTTGAAGAAAGGATACGGAACTCTGATGTACAAAGGTAAATGGAATCTGTTCGATCAAATCGTATTTACCGGAAATCTACTAGGTACTGACCGCAGCACACTGAAGTTTTATAAACATGAAATTTTCCGCCGTGATTTTATGTTCCAAAAAGAAGGGAAATACAAAGGATATCCTAAACGGACACAAGCAGGTGGTGTATGGCTAAACGGATATAGCGATCACTTGCCTACTATTATTTATTTAATCAAAGAAATGAAATGACAAAAGCATTATTTAAACTATTCATCCTGTTCATAACCTGTAGCACAGCAATCTCATGTAGTGAACAGGATTCTCCCGAACTCCCTGATAATCCGGGCAATACGAATCAAGAAATCGCCTCTATAGACCAAACGCAAATCAATGGAAACGGAGGTGGATTTATCATTCGTGTAAAAGCTGACGGCACATGGCAGGCTTCAAGTAGTGAGACTTGGTGCACGTTGAGTAGAACATCCGGCAATGGAAACGGCTCAATCAGCGGATATATGAAAGCAAATACCGGAGCTGAACGAAGTGTCATTATTACAATCACAGCCGGAAAAGAGGAGGCCAAATTCACACTCAAACAATTAGCAGGCAATGGTTCAAATCCAGATCCAGATCCTGATCCGGACCCTAATCCATCAGGGTATGCAGGAAGAATCGAAATTCCTAAACTGAAAGGTGGAAGCATGAACATTTTTCATACCTGGACAACTACAGAGAATGGAAAAAAGACTGTCACTTACAGTTATGAATACGATTGTACGAAAAAACATGTACGTTGGGTAGCATTGACTTTTGACAATGTGACTTCTCAAAAGAATGTGGATCGTAAAGACGATTATAAACCAGATACTAATATTCCGGCACAATACAGGACTGACAAACAAGACTACTATTCACCGTATAATAGAGGACACATGGTAGCTTCAAGTGACAGATTATATAGCCGTGAAGCAAATAGTCAGACATTCTATTATTCTAATATCAGTCCGCAACTAATAACCGGATTCAACCAAGGTGGAAGTACTTGGGATGCGATAGAGAACAAAGTACAGGAGTGGGCAAAGGTGTCAAATCCTCAAGATACAACTTACATTGTGAAAGGAACATCCATAGATTATGCAATACTGGAAACAGGTACGTATGGTGTCAAGATACCTAAATATTACTTCAGTACAATCTTATCTTACAAGAATGGACAGTACAAAGCTATTGGATTTTATATAGAGCACAAAAGCGACAAATCAAAAAATATTAAAGCATGTGCAAAATCTATCGATGAGTTAGAATCCATAACCGGGCTTGATTTCTATCATAATCTACCTGATGAGATCGAGACAGCAGTAGAAGCAAATTACAAAGAGAGCGACTGGTCTTGGTAAAGGCTCTTTCTACAAATATCCCTATCTATTAATATCAAGTAAAAATAGATAGGGATATTTTTATGGAATTATATACATGAGCATTTTATTCTAAAATAAATCTAAGAATCTATCTCGTCCATACAAATAACAGTTGTTTTATACCTAAAAGCCTCTTTAAATATAGAAGAACAGCAACAACACGAGATTACAAGCAATCACTACCCCGAATCCTCCCAGAATCCAAGGACGAAGTTTACTTCCTTTCCCAGCAAAGAATAAAGCATAGAACATGTTTACCATTATATTACTGATGATAGCCTGCATACTACAAGCAGTAATTATCAATGCAGCAACACTACCCGTATTTTGCAATAAGTTTAATATGAAAGGAGTGATATCACTAAAACCGGATACAAAAGAAAGGAGATTCAATCCGCCTGTACCTGCATAAACAAGTGTATAATGAGTTAAGAAAGTAAATATGACAAAGAGTACGGCAAAAATCAAAGCAACTTTAAATTCCAACGGATTGCTGCTATCATCCTCTTCCTCTTCAACAGGCTGGTCGTTGGAACGCTTTTGACGGGAATGAATAAACCAGGCCACAATAGCTGCCACCACTGCCATAGTCAATAGATACGGATAAATAGACAAGAAGATTTCTCGACTGAAAATAAGTATCAATATCATAAAGCGCAGAAACATCATACTGATAGCCAGTAACATGGCAGCAACATAATCAGTGGCTTCTTGCTCCGAGGCTTTCCGGCTTTTACGGGCAAGCACCGAGATAGTAGCCGTACTGCTATATAATCCGCCGATAATACCTGAGACTAATGTTCCGGATTCATGGAATACATATCGCTTTAATAAATAAGAAAGATAAGAAATACCGGATACCACCACTGTTGCCAGCCAGATAGAATAAGGAGTGAGATTTACATCCGGGATCAAATTCTTATGTGGAAGCATCGGCAAGATAATGCCACTGATAGCCAGGAACTTTGCCAACGTAATCATTTCATCATTCTTCATTCGTTGCGCAAATTCCGTAAAAGTATGTTTGAGCTCGGTCAGCAGAAGCACTGTCACGACCACCATGACATAAAACCAGGAAGGTTGGGTGGCTACGATAGGCGCCATACAATAAGTAATCAGAGCTATAATAATGGTAGTCACGCCAAAGACGTGAAATTGTGATTGCTTTACATAATAGTTTAATCCCAATAGCAATCCCAACACGGCTCCGCCTCCCATAAATAAACGCATATCCGTAGGGTCGAGTATATAAAGCAAGTAACCCAGTATACCGATAAAAGTAAAAGTACGGTCGGTTCCGAAAAGAGTAGTCTCACCCTCACGTTTCAGACTGATTCGACGCTGCGAAAGTCCGATTAGTAATGAAAACAAAGTAACTAAAACAAAAGTAACCAATTCACGCGGCACATAACCGTATAACTGTTCCATATCCATACACTGCTCTCTTTTTTATACTAAGAACAAATATACGGTTTATTTGTTAACGTTCACCACGTTTTATACGGTTTTTTCATTAGCTGTGAGTTATAGTAGCGTATATCTCCGGTTACCTCCTCACCAATAAAACCGGATTTCACAAAGACCTCATCTTCTGACTCAAGCTCTACTTCAGCCACGATAAGACCTTCATTCTCACCATAAAATTCGTCGACTTCAAATATATGCTTGCCACTGCGCACCAAATAACGGGTCTTGTCAATGATCCCCGGTTCGCAAAGTTTCATCAATTCTTCTGCTTCTGATAAAGGCAGTTCCTTTTCCCACTCATAACGGCTCGTACCGGAAGCATTAGAGGCTCCCTTTATCGTCAAATACCCCTTGTCATCCCGAATACGAACCCGAACAGTACGCCCACGAGCACTACTGATATACCCTTGTACAATGCGACTCTGCGCAAAAGCCAAAGATTTGAATTCACCGGTAACCAAAAATTTACGTTCTATTTCTTGTGCCATGACACAAAGATAAATTAAAAATTGAAAATTGAGAATCAAAACGCTGTAGTTTTCTGATACACGGTGTGAGGTATCAAACTATCATTTTTTAATTCTCAATTTTCAATTCTCAATTTATATCAGAATCTCGTCATGAATTCAATCACGATTTTATCCCGTTCCGATTCTTTAGGGATTCCGGAGTTCTTATAGAAATATTTTTCGAAATTCAGCCGGAGGTCGGCAATGAAGGCTTTGGAAAGACTTAATGTGATTCCACCTGTTACACGATGGCGAGCATAATCATTTATAATCAGGGCTTTTGTCGTTTCATCCATTTTGCCATCACTATGGTCGGTCATCATATCATAGCGAGCCAGGAAAGAAATTTTATTGAATATCTTTTTCAATGGCAAATCGTAATTAATAAAGCTATTCACTGCATGAACATCTTTGAATGTTTCATGCCCGTACATTTTATATAAATATTCCGCTTCAATATGAAAACGATCATTCTGATAATAAATACCGGCATCATACATATTAATACGCACATTTTCCGGTTTTATCATTTGGGTGCTGAGTGTCAGATTCCAGTTCTTATTAGGTAATAGCTGTGCTTTTATGGAATAATTCAGCGTTTTGTGCCATTCCTTTTGATTGGTCAAACCGGAGCCGTTGAATAATCCTCCTTCAAGGATAAAAGGGAAGCCACCTTTATTCGTATAGCCAGCCGTAAAACCAACGTCACGCACATTTCCTACTTGTTTAGCTATGAATGAGCGATTTGCAAAATACTGTTGATGTGGTGAACGGTGAGCGTCTATTGTGAAAGGAACGCGCATCTGACCAATCGTAAAATTCAGGTCTTTCACCGGAAAAACACGTGCATACGCATCGAGCATCTTGATAGAGCCTTCATCGGAAAGGTCGATTTCCGCTTTATAAGCAACTATCGGATGCACATTTCCCGAAACACTGAAGCGTGCATTACGTACTTCAAAACGGCTTTCACTTGTTTCTGTCTGGTATTCGTACTTTCCCCGGATTGTTCCGTGAATCTCCGGCAGATAATCCTTAAACTCCATGGTCTGCTTATCCAGCATCTTACCATCCCCTGCATCTTCTTTTGCCTGTCCAAAGGCCATTGTCGCCAGCAAAAGCATAACGACGGTTGTTGTGATTCTACTCATTTCAGTTGTCTGCTACTAAATTCACGGCAAAAGTACAACTGCGAGGATACACGGAGATGACAAATTAACTACGGGAAAATGACAGAAAAGTTACATTTATATTACAGAGAACACAAATGCATTACAAAACAAAGAGTTCGCCACAAATTACGCAGATTAACACAGATCGGATTTGATATTCATCCTATCAATAACCAAACAATCTGGGTTAACCGTATAGTTTGTGGCGAACTTATCAGCCGAAAAAGGAAAATGCGATCAGCATAATCAATGCCAAAATAATTAATGAGACGAACACTATTTTGACAACCTTCTGGGCTTGTTCTTCTTCTTTCTTACTAATTGCTACTTTTTTCTTCACCTTACCCATAATAGTTAGCTTTAAAGTTCAACGCTAACAAAGTAAGTACAAATCTATTAACTTTCCAAAAATAACTCTTGCTAATTTTATTTTTTATGATTCTTGTGAAGAAAACTCCATCAAATAAGCTTTGATAAAACCATCTATTTTGCCATCCATCACACCGTTCACATCCGAGGTTTGATAGTTGGTACGGTGGTCTTTCACACGACGGTCATCAAATACGTAGCTTCGGATTTGAGAACCCCATTCGATTTTCTTCTTACCAGCTTCCACCTTCGCCTGTTCTGCCATACGGTGCTGCAGTTCCTTATCATATAAGATAGAACGTAACTGACGCATTGCATTCTCACGGTTCTTTGGTTGGTCACGGGTTTCGGTATTCTCGATCAAGATTTCTTCTTCCTCACCGGTATAAGGGTCTTTATACTGATAACGCAAACGGACACCGGACTCCACCTTATTCACATTCTGTCCACCGGCACCACCGCTTCGGAACGTATCCCAAGAGATATTGGCAGGCAAAATATTAACTTCAATACTGTCATCTACCAACGGAGTAACAAACACAGAAGCAAAAGAGGTCATACGTTTACCCTGCGCATTGTAGGGAGAAACACGGACCAAACGGTGCACACCGTTCTCTCCTTTCAAATAACCATAAGCAAAGTCACCTTCGATATTGATAGTACAGGTCTTGATTCCGGCTTCATCCCCTTCCTGAAGGTTGGCAATGGTAGCTTTATAACCATTCGTCTCGGCATAACGCAGATACATACGCATCAGCATGGAAGCCCAGTCCTGACTTTCCGTACCACCGGCACCTGAATTGATTTTCAGCACACAATCCATCTGGTCGGCTTCATCACGAAGCATATTTTTGAGTTCGAGTGCCTCTACCGCCTCACTGGCTTTTACATAAGCAGCATCTACATCTTCCTCAGTCACCAGTTCTTCTTTATAGAAATCAAATGCCAGTTCGAGTTCGTCTGCCAGCGTTTTGAGTTCGTTGTAACCCTCAATCCACTTTTGCAGGTCTTTCACCAGTTTCATTTGAGCTTCGGCTCTCTTCTGGTCATCCCAGAATCCCGGAGCTTGTGTTCTTAATTGCTCTTCTTCGACTTGAATTTTCTTCCCGTCGATGTCAAAGATACCTCCTCAGCGCATCAGTGCGCTCTTTCACGTCTTTAAGTTGTTCAATAGTAATCATTTGATTTACAATTTTATTATTTACAAATTTCAGATATCGGGGACAAAGATAAGAACTAAAATTGAAACTTAGCGCAAAGCTCAGTAATAAGGCTGATGAATAGCGTTTTAAGCGAGAGGAAGGAGAGAGCAGAAAGCCATCCGAAACCAACAAAAAGCCAAGTGAGGACAGAGTTACATTACTATCCCGTTACTTTCTTTTGGCTGGCAGCAGGATTTAAGATGGTTTTCAAAGAGCTGATTTACATGGATTTCAAACGCTATTCGCCTGCAAATGTAACCGAATTTTCGAGAAAAGGAGGCGATAGTATGAAAAAAGAAGTAAATCCGATTCTTTTGCACTGATTGGCAGTATTTTGCGTATCAAGAAACAACTCTACAGGTAATAATTTTGCAATCAAAAAAATGTAGAGTATGAGATCAACATTTAGAGTCTTATTTTATCTCAAGCGCAATGCCACAAAGAAGAACGGGCTTGTGCCAGTCATGTGTCGTGTGACCGTAAACGGCAAAGTATCTCAATTCAGTTGCAAGCTGGATGTAGAGGAAAAATCATGGAATGTCGAATTGGGCAGATTATCCGGCAGAAGCCTCATTGCACAGGAAGGCAACCGGATGCTGGATAAAATCCGTGTGGGTATCAATAAAGCCTATCAGGAGATATGCGACCGTGACAATTATGTAACCGCCGAGAAAGTGCGAAATGCTTTCTTAGGGATGGGCATGAAACATGAAACCCTGCTTGCCGTGTTCAGTCAGCACAACGAGGATTACGCCAAACAAGTTGGCAAAATCAAGAGCGAGCGCAGCTATTGGAAATACTGCACCGTATACAACCACTTGTCCGAGTTTATCAAACAACGCTACAAGGTCAGCGATATAGCCCTCAAAGAACTTACCCCTGCCTTCATTACCGACTTTGAACTATTCCTAAGAACGAAGAAAGACCATTGCACCAATACGGTCTGGTCATACATGATGCCACTACGGAGAATCATCTATATGGCTATCAATAATGGCCGGTTGCAACGTGATCCGTTCTATGGGTACAGCATCACGAAAGAAGAAACTAAACGGGGCTTTCTGACGAAAGAGGAAATCACACTGCTTATCAATGGTACGTTCAAGAAGAAAAGCTATGAACTCATTCGTGAACTGTTTATTTTCTGCACGTTCACCGGACTGAGTTGGACGGATATGGCGAACCTCACAAAAGAGAATCTGGAAATATCCTTTGATGGTCATTTATGGATTAAGACCACCCGCCAGAAAACAGGCACGAAAAGTAACATCCGATTATTGGAAGTTGCCAAACACATCATCGAGAAATACGAAGGTATGGCGAAAGAGGGCAAGCTGTTACCCGTTCCCTGCTATCCCAACTGCAAAAATGGCATTAAAGTAGTCACAAATCACTGTGGTATAGAGAAAAACGTCACGTGGCATCAAAGTCGGCACTCATACGCCACGACCGTGTGCCTGTCGAACGATGTGCCCATTGAGACACTCTCTAAAATGCTTGGACACCGTAGCATCCGCACCACGCAGATTTATGCGAAGATTACAGCGGAGAAAGTCAGCCGAGATATGGAGAAGCTGTCGAAACAGATTGAACAGATGGAATCATTTATCTGTCAGGCAATTTAATCAACCATTAAAATAATAGACGATGAAAAGAGAAAAGATAACTATCAGCGAGGACGGTATAATTACTTTACCGAGTAATCCGACTAAAACTATTTGGATGAGGGACTTTGATATAGCAGAATTGTTCGGGGTAATGCTACCCACCATCAAATCCAACATACGGGCAATTCTGAAATCAAACGTTGTTGCAGAGGACACGACCAACGGCGCAACGTTGGTTGGTCGCAACATTTTACAGGACTATTTCGGGCTGGATATGGTTATGGCTCTTGCGTTTCGGATAAACTCGATGAATGCTCAGTTATTCAGAGATTTTGTGATTCAAAAAATGATATCGGCAATAACTCAAAGTGTTATACCCTTATATATTTCTGTAGGCAGAAATTTTGTGCAAAAACAATCTGAATACGTAAATTGAGACGTCTATACTTATTGAAGTCATTAAACCAATACGACAATACGTCTATACAACAGTATCATAATTCTTGTAATCGTGTCACTCATTTACGTTGAAGGGGCAAAGGTTGTTCCGTACGAGTGAATATTCAAGTTCAAGCCCTAACGGGTTACGGCTGAAATCTCCACACCTGCGCTATGCTTCGGGTTGTATTTCAGCCGTAAAACTTGCCTGTTCCCTCTCCCTGCACAGAGAAAAGCCCCTGCAACGAAAACGACCGACCCGACAATGACGCATAATTCTAAAAGCAAGCACATTCGCTGCACCGGAGTGCTTGCTTTTTTTATTGATTTTAATGCAACTCAACTCCCTTACCTCTAAATCTGCATAATATAACCAGCAGACACAGTTTGCTGATTGAATGTACTAAATACACCGGAAATAAAGCTAACTTTTCAATCCGTCCTAAAGGCGGATTTTGAGTTCATTTGAACTCAGCAAGGTGTCCTTTGAGTTACTCAAAGGCTTGTGGGTTACTCCCACAGCAAGGTGTGTATCGAGTTACCCGATACCTTTTTAGTTACTCTAAAAAGCCTTGCCCTGCGGGAGTAATCACCCTCCGAAGTCGGGCGATTTTGGTGATGGAAATCCTATAAGATAATGTGAAAATATACGAGCTAACATCAATCCGATTACAATAGCAAAAGAGGGACGACAAAGAGTATAATAGTTAGGCTATCAATTTTTTGCTAAATATTATACCATTTCCGGGAATAATCAATATCTTTACATGAAATATCAAGTTAGATCAGTCGACATGAAGCGTATCAATAGATTAAAAGTCGTTTTGGTAGAGAAACAAAGGACAGGCAAATGGCTTGCCGAGGAATTAGGGAAAGATCCTGCTACGGTATCGAGATGGTGTTCCAATTCTATACAGCCATCCGTCGAAACGTTCGCTAAAATAGCCGAATTGCTGAATATTGATATGAAAGAATTGTTTAATAGTAGTAAATAGATTATGGCAAGAATATACGATAATATAGAAACAATGTTTACTCCCGGATTGCAGGGGATCATCTCTAATGTTGGGGTTAAGAGAGTCGACTTCTGTGTTGGCTATTTCAATTTGAGGGGCTGGAAAGTAATTGTCAACGAGATTGATAACCTACAAGGTGATTGGATATACGAAAAGAAAAACGGAAACGATGAGCGTGTACTAAGGACGTGCAGGCTGCTAATAGGTATGCACCGCCCACCCGATGAGTTGATACGAGAGATGTATTCAACGATCAATAATAACCTTATTGATACTGAAGCTGTGAAGAAATGCAAACGTCAGATTGCAAACGAATTCCGCAAACAACTTACTATAGGAGTTCCAACTGCAAATGACGAGTGGACACTCAGACGGTTGTCGGCACAAATGAAAGAAGAATGTGTGGCTGTGAAACTTTATCTTAAAGAACCCCTACACGCTAAATTATATTTAGCACATAGACCAGACGACCATTTTAATAAGATTCAAGCTATCATGGGTAGCAGCAATCTTACTTATGGTGGGTTATCCGGGCAGGGAGAGTTGAACGCAGAATTTGGAGATAGCGATAGTGCTGAGAAATTTGCCACTTGGTTTAATGATAGATGGGAAGATAGATACTGCGTTGATATTACAAAAGAGTTAGTAGAAATAATTGATGAGAGTTGGGCTTCGGTAAATACAATACCTCCTTACTATATTTATCTTAAAACAGCATATCACTTAAGCCAAGAGGCACGAAGTGGTATCAATGAATATGAGCTACCAACTGAGTTTAAGGAAGATTTGTTTGAATTCCAAGAGACCGCAGTGAAATTAGCTGCTCGGCATTTGGATAAACGTGGTGGAGCAATGATTGGTGATGTTGTTGGTTTAGGGAAAACAATAACAGCCTGTGCCATTGCAAAGGTTTATGAGATGCGTAATTCTTGTAGTACCCTTATAATTTGCCCTGCCAATCTACAAGAGATGTGGAAAAAATACGTCATCAAATATGATCTTAAGGCAGATATTATATCTATATCCAAACGATTAGACTATAAGCAAATGAAGTATTACCGTTTGGTCATCGTTGATGAAAGCCACAATCTAAGAAATAACAATGGGGCAAGGTATCGGAATATACGAGAGCTAATAGAGTATCATGGTAGCAAAGTGCTACTATTGACTGCTACGCCATACAATAAAGATTTTAGTGATTTAAGTAATCAGCTTAAGCTATTCATCCGTGAAGATGCTGATCTAGGAGTGCAACCCGAAGAGTATATTCGCAGCCTTGGTGGAGCACGAGAGTTCTCAATGAGGCATAGCGAAGACTTTATACGCAGCATCAAAGCCTTTGAAAGAAGCACTTCTGCTGATGATTGGCGGGAATTAATGCGATTGTTTTTGGTAAGAAGAACTCGTACTTTTATTAAGGACAACTATGCTCCACTGGACAATGACCGCAATAGACGGTATTTGCAGTTTAGAGATGGGACTCGTTCATATTTTCCTGAAAGATTACCCAAAGCAATAAAATTTCCAACCGTAGAAGGAGATCAGTTTAGCAGACTATATTCTGCTGAAATGATAGACTTGATGAGTGGTCTCAGATTGCCTCGTTATGGCTTAAGCAGATATATTTCGGATAAAAAACAATCCGAAGCATCCGAAGTTGAAAAACAGATTCTTGATAACCTATCACGTGCCGGTGCTCGTATGATGGGATTTTGTAGAACTAATTTCTTCAAACGCTTAGATAGTAGTGGTGTCTCTTTTTTGATTTCACTCTATCGTCACATACTCAGAAATGCAATATTTTTATATGCAATTGAAAATAAATTACCTCTTCCAATAGGCGAAGAAGGTAGTTTGCCAGATGGCTATAGTGAAGATGACGATGAGGGTAATACCCTGTTTGAAAGTACTATTTCTGAAACGCAGAAAAGGGTTAAGGATGCAATTTCATTTTGTGATGATCATGATGAATATCTCAAGTTAGGGGAAAGGTACTACAAAAAGATTAGTGCTGACAACAGAAGTAATGTTTCTTGGATTAATAGCCAATTTTTCACTCGGACGCTTAAGCAGACCCTAAAACAAGATTGCGACACGCTAATCGCTATGATTAAACTATGTGGAGCGTGGCAACCGAAAGAGGATCAGAAACTCAATGCGTTAGTTGACCTGATTACTAAAACGCACAATGGAGAAAAGGTAATTGTTTTTACACAATTTTCGGACACTGCAAGCTATTTGGAGTCGCAGTTAGTCGCTAGGAAAATAACAAATGTAGGATGTGTAACTGGTAACACTGCCAATCCGACACAAATTGTAGAACAGTTCTCACCAATAAGCAATAAGGTAGAACATCCATTACCAATCGAACAGCAATATCGTGTGCTGATTGCTACAGATGTATTGAGTGAGGGACAAAACCTACAAGATTCACATATCGTTATAAACTACGATTTACCTTGGGCTATTATCCGTTTGATTCAGCGTGCCGGTCGCGTAGATAGAATTGGGCAGTCAGCCGAAGAGATATTCTGCTACTCATTCTTCCCTGCAGACGGTATTGAAAGTATTATTAGACTTCGCCACAGGTTGAATAATCGCATCAATGAAAGTGCTAATGTGGTAGGTGGAGATGAGATTTTCTTTGAAGGTAATGAGCAAAACCTAACGGATATATATAATGAAAAGAATGGAGTGCTTGACGAAGAAGAAGAGGGCGAGATTGACTTGGCTTCCCAAGCATTTCAAATCTGGAAATCAGCTACGGAAGCTAATCCGATATTAAAAAAAATCATCCCTAGTTTAAGTAATGTTGTTTATTCAACAAAAGCGAATACTCACGGCATGCTAAAAGAGGGGGTAATTACCTACGCAAAAACTCCTGAAGGAAATGATATGCTCACGTGGATGGATAAAAAGATGAAGGTTGTTACTCAATCTCAGCAAACTATCCTTAAAGCTCTATCTTGCTCTATGGATGAATCCCCAGTTAAAGCACTTGACTCTCACCATGAGATAGTATCAAGATCAATATCGATGATGCAACAACAGGAGGTGCGTACAAGTGGCATATTGGGGAGCAGATTTAGTACAAAGTATCGTCTTTATACCTTACTAGATGGGTATTGTAAGAACGAACAGGGATCTTTATTCTTTAAGGATGAAATAAAGCTTGCAACGGATGATATATATAACTATCCTCTATATGAAAATGCCAAATACATTTTAGGACAACAACTTAAAAGAGGAGCTCGTATTGATGACATTGTTGATATGGTGATTGAACTCCGAAAAAACGATGAGTTGTGTATCATCAACGAAGATGAGGCTATGCAAAGAGATCCTCAAATAATTTGTTCAATGGGCTTAAGTAATGTACTGTAATTATGAATAGAACACACTTTAATAACTATATTAAGTCAGCAGATTTCCGCATACTGTTCAATGAGTTAGGATGGGACAATGTCCGTAATACGCAGTACGACACTTCAATTGCCATTGACGAGTCTGACTTTGATTTTAAAGCCGTCGCTCATAAAAGTGGATTTTTAGTCTATACGTGTGAGGTCGATGTAATTCCTCAAAATGTACTATGTCGAAAAATAGATATGAAATTGCGTAGATATTCCAATGATTATATATTGATATTTACGCAACGAAATTCAGAACACCACCTTTGGGTAACACCAGTTAAGACTGTCGAGAAGCGTGATTTAGTTACGATTGAGTATACAGAAGCTACTAAGGCTGAGTTCCTATTTAGTAAGCTCGACAATGTAAGCTTTGAGATAGATGAACAGGTAACAATTGTCGATGTGACCGCCCGCATTCATCAAGCATTTGAGGTTAATTCGGGTAAGATTACCAAAGAATTCTATGCCGGATTCAAAAAACAGCATAATTCGTTTGTCTCTTTCATTAAGGGCATTGAAGTAGAAGGAGATCGTCAGTGGTATGCTTCGGTGATGCTCAATCGACTGATGTTTTGTTATTTCATTCAGAAGAAAGGTTTTTTGAATTTTGATGTAGACTATCTACGGAATAAATTAGAATGGTCTAAACAACAACGAGGTAACAATAAATTCTTTAGTAGTTTCTATAAAGGATTCTTGTGTGTATTGTTTCATGGTGGACTTAATAATCCGATCCACAACCGAGAGTTTGAGGCAATTTATGGGCGTATCCCATACCTTAATGGTGGTATGTTCGACGAGCACCAATTAGAGAAACAATACGAAGACATTGACATTCCCGATGAAGCATTCGAAGAGTTGTTTGAATTCTTCGACAAATGGCGATGGCATCTCGACACAAGGATTACGGCAACAGGTAAGGATATTAACCCCGATGTGTTGGGTTATATTTTCGAGCAGTATATCAATGACCGGGCTCAAATGGGGGCTTATTACACGAAAGAGGATATTACTGAGTACATAGGCAAGAACTGTATTATTCCTTTTCTTGTGGACGAGGTGGCAAAAACATCATCTGCAAAAGATTTTAAGGCAAACGGCTTTGTGTGGCATATGCTCCGAGATAGTGGGGATAAGTACATTTACAGTGCTGTTAGCAGGGGGTGTGATAAACCTCTGCCAGATTATATCGAACAAGGCATCGATACTTCCGCACCTAATCTTTTGGAGCGTCGAGTTAGGTGGAATGAGAAAACGCACGATGAATTGGCATTACCTACCGAAATATGGCGAGAGACGATTGACCGTCGGGCACGTTATTTCGACATCAAAAATAAAATTGCAGGCGGAGAGATTACTTCGATAAATGATTTTATCACCTATAATCTTGACATCCGCCAATTTGTGTATGACCTATTGGCTACAACTGAAGATCACCTTTTTGTAAAGCACTTCTATTCTGCTTTGCAGCGAGTAACCATACTTGACCCTACATGTGGGTCAGGGGCGTTTTTGTTTGCCGCGATGAACATTCTGGAGCCACTATACGAGATATGTATCGACCGTATGATAGAATTTAACGGCAAGAATGACAAGCTTTTTGCCGAGGAGCTCCACGAGATTGAGAATAAATACCGTAGTAATATTCAGCATTTTATCTACAAGAGCATCATCCTACGCAATCTATATGGAGTTGACATAATGGTAGAGGCTACCGAGATAGCTAAACTACGTCTTTTCTTAAAGATGGTTGCCGTTGTCGATGTGGATAGGCGTGCCGACAACCTGGGACTTGACCCGCTACCCGATATTGACTTTAATATCCGTTGCGGAAATACTTTAGTGGGCTATGCCACTAAAGAAGAGTTGATGAATGATATTGCTTTCGGGGACATCTTTGCTAAAGCTGAATTTGAGGAAAAGATAGAAATTGAGATGCAAAAGGTTGCAATGGCTTATGATATATTTAAGCATATTCAATTGAATCAACATGATAGTATTGAAGATTTCAAACGTGCCAAAGATGGTTTACAAACAAGACTTAGAGAATTGAATGAGCTACTGAACCAAAAAATGCATCATTCTGTTAGTGCTTGTACTTACGAAAAATGGCTTGCTTCTCATCAACCATTCCATTGGATAGCTGAATTTTATCAGATTATTCAAGGTAATGGTGGCTTCGATGTTGTAATTGGAAATCCGCCATATGTGGAGTATGGGAATAAATTGAAAAGTGTTTATGCTATTGATGCTAAGAAATACAAGACATTGTCTTGCTCAAATCTTCATGCTTTTATTGCAGAACGTTGCTTTAGTTTAAGTCACTTAAATACTGCAGTAGGTCTGATTGTTCCTCTTCCTTCCATTAACACTAACAGAATGGAGTCTTTGCAAAAAGTAATAAAATTATCCGAAAATCAAAGCACTTGGATCTCTGCGTATGATGAAAGGCCAAGTGGTTTATTTTCAGGAGTTGATCAACGTCTCATTATTGAAATAATAAGAAGAGGTAATAATCAAGGCTTCTTCACTACAGGGATTAACAGATGGTTGTCTGCGCATAGAAATTTATTATTCGTATCATTGCATTATTCTGAACAGAATAAGCAATCACAAAGTTACTCTGTTTCTATATTAAAACAAAAAGATAAAATTGAGACATCCATATTGGAAAAGTTTTATAAGAATAATCCTATTTCATACTTGCTATCAAATGTTGATAGCAATAATCGGCTTTATTATAGAACTGCTGGTGGAAGATACTGGAAAGTATTTCTTAATAAGAGTTTTGACACAAAAACAGCAAGTGAAAAATGTACTTCCTTTGCCGTATTAACACCAACTCAATTGGTTTCAATTTTAAGTAGTGATGTGTTTTGGTGGTACTACTCCGTACATTTTGATATGTTTAATCTAAAAGATTATATGATTTTTGGATTTAGATTTAACTGCGACAATAATGATGTTATTTCACTGCTTGATAAATTAGGTGACGATTATTTGCAATCGTTGGAAACTAATGCCAAACAAGAGATAATTAAATCTAAAACAAAAGGTCAAATCATGCAAAAACAATACTATGTGAGAGCGTCTAAACCGATTATCAACGAGATTGATAAAGTATTAGCCAAACATTATAACTTCACAGACGAAGAGTTAGATTTCATCATCAACTACGACATCAAATACCGCATGGGCTCCGAGCTCGATACTGATAACGAATGATAACTAAGAAAGCATGGGAAATCGAAAATTATGGTCTGTAAAGAATGAGCTTGCTGTAAAATCACGCGAAGCGATGCTCTCTGCGGTGCAAGTATATAACAATCCTAATATTCAATTTAAAGCAGAAACATTCATTGTTCTTGCTGTAATATCATGGACTTATCTTTTACACTCTTTTTATAAAAGTCAAGGCATTGATTATTGTTATTATAAGCAAAATGCAAATGGGCGCAAAAAATATGATAGGACAAAATATGGCGCAAAAAAACACTGGGAATTGGATCGATGTTTAAATGATGATGCGTGCCCATTAGATATTACAGTAAAAGAAAATCTCAAATTTCTTATTGGGTTGCGACATGAGATTGAACATCAAATGACAACTAAAATTGACAATGCGCTGAGTGCAAGATTCCAAGCATGCTGTATAAATTACAATAATGCTGTCAATTCATTGTTAGGTAACCAATTTAGTATTAGTAAATATCTATCCTTTTCTTTGCAATTTACATCATTGTCAGATCCCCAAGTTGAACAATTGACAGATATCGTTGGGTTACCGTCAAATATTGCTACTTATATTACAAAATTTGATGACGCCATTAATGATGAAATATATAACGACCCTAAATATTCATATAGAGTTTTATTTGTGCCCAAAACAGTAAATCGAAAAGGGCAAGCAGATAAAGTAATAGAATTTATTCCTGCAAACTCACCTGAAGCTGAAGGGATAAATAAAGAGTATGTTATAATAAAGGAAAAAGAAAAAAAGAAATATTTACCAAAGGCAATAATCAAATTACTCATTGATAAGGGATTTTCAAAATTAAATCAATACCAATTCACCCAATGCTGGAAGAGTATAAATGCAAAACGAGATAACACTTATGGCGTTTTAGTTGGTGGCAAAGAGTGGTATTGGTATGAGAATTATATTCCCATAGTTGAAAAATATTGCGTAGATAACGATTTGCGATAAAACTATGAGTATATCGATTAATGTAGCTTTTCTTGCCTCTCGCACCATCTCTTCAGAGTCGGTGTTGGGGTGCTATGACTGGGCAACAGAGCAAAAAAAGTTGGGGCGATGTGTGGTGAGCGGATTTCATTCTAAACTCGAAAAGGATGTACTCTATTTTCTACTCAAAACAAAAACACCCACAATTCTTGTTCTCGGTCGTGCTCCCTACAAAAAGTTACCGATAGAATTTGAGATTGCCGTTAATGAAGGTCTATTGCAAATAATATCAGTTTCAAACTCACCTCGGCAAACAGAGGTAGCTGCCAGATTGCGAAATGAATACATTATATCTATTGCCGACGAGGTTGTGTTTGCGTCACTCAATGAGCAAAGTTCTCTTTATCCACTATATCAACAAGCTAAAGCTGACAATAAAAAAGTAACGATCCTATGACTAAATTACAAAAACTATATAGTACAATCCAAAACCTAAAAGAATTAGGTTTGGAATTGGGTAATGACCTATTGAAGCAAACTTCCGAGTTGGAGCAAGAAATCATCAAAAAAGAAATTTTACCCGTCGTTTCTGAAAAGATAGAGCCGATTATCAATCAGATTCAGCGGGAATTGGTGTTGGTTGTTGATTATGTGCCGAATGAGCCTCTGAGTGTGCGTATTTCTCGCAAACGCAATTTTACGGAGCAGATGGAAACAATCGAGATTATACCCGATCCAAAGATTGAGCATAATATCGGGACGATTAAACGCAACTCACCCTCTAAAAGTGCGAAAACGAACCTGCGTGTAACTTTACCGAACGGAAAAGTAATTGAGAATCGTTTTGCATACGAAACATTACAAGAAGTTGTCGTATTGGCTGGTGTGGAGAAAGTTCGCACTCTCGGAATCGTTCAGTGTGGCGTTCCCCTCGTCTCTAATACACAGGATAACTTCTATAATCAGAAGGAGATTGGCAAAGGGTTATACCTGATAACTCATAGTTCAACCGGACAGAAGCGACAGCAGATTGAGAAAATATCAGAGGCATTTGGATTAAATCTCAAAGTAGAAATTGTATAGAGCCATAGTTACATTATACGCATGGAACAAGAAAACGAAATAATCATATATCAGTCTCAGGATGGTACGATAAAAGTCGATGTACTATTCTCTGAGGAGACGGTTTGGCTGACGCAAACGCAGATCGGCTCTCTGTTTGGAAAGGCTAAATCTACGATAAGTGAGCATATCAAGAACATCTTCGAGGAAGGAGAACTGAATGAGACTATGGTTGTTCGGAAATTCCGAACAACCACTCAGCATGGTGCGATTGAAGATAAGACTCAGAGCCACGAAGTTAATTATTACAATCTTGATGTTATTATTTCGGTTGGCTATAGGGTGAAATCCGTGCAAGGTACGCAGTTCCGTATTTGGTTATGAAGAGTTGGAGATTATGTAATGTTAGATTTATAAATAGT